>JAPLZQ010000080.1 GCA_026394965.1 Candidatus Woesearchaeota archaeon | reverse complement strand
AACCTGATTGCTGCCTTCAATGCGCTTGAGAATGTGATTCTTCCGCTTATGTTCCAGGGAGTTCCCAAGGCAGAGCAGAACAAGAGGGCAAAGGAGATTCTTGAGCTTGTCGGGATGTCAGCGAGAGCATACCACAAGCCGTCTGAACTTTCGGGGGGAGAGCAGCAGAGAGTTGCAATTGCAAGGGCGCTTGTCAATGACCCTGAAGTGCTCCTTGCAGATGAACCCACAGGAAACCTTGACTCAAAAAGGGGCGCAGAAATAATGGACTTCCTGAGAAAACTTCATGAAGAAAAGAAAAAGACAATAATACTCGTAACGCACGACTCAAATCTTGCAAAGTATGCGCACAGAATAGTCTACATAAAGGACGGCAAGATTGTGAAAAACATATGATGGCGGATTATTATAACGAACAATAACGAACAAGAGAGGCTTTTGAAAAAATGAGAAACAATTCAAAGAACAACGGAAAGCACAATAACAGATTAATAATATTTGCAGCTTTGCTGATTTTTTTCCTTTCAATTGAAAGGACAGCTTCAGCAGCAGGAGTTTCTCCTGAAGGAAATGCCATAACAATAAGCATGCTGAACCAGGAGCCAAGCCCTGTTGATTCAGGGCAGTATGTCAAGCTTAAATTCCGCGTGGAAAACATCGGGGGAGAATCCCTGAAAAATGTTGTTGTTGAGATTATCCCGGCATTCCCCTTTTCCTTGGATCCCGGCGCCAGCGGAAGAATTGCCCTGGGAACAATCGGAGGCGGGCAGACAGGAGTTGATTCCCTTATAATTGAATACAGGCTGAGAGTGGATGAAAAGGCAATCTCCGGCTTGAATGAGATAAAGCTGAGATATTCAGCAGATGGAGAAAACTGGGTTACATTGTCTGCTTTTAATGTCAATGTGAGAAGGTCATTTCCGGGGCTTTCAATAGAGTCAATAAGCTCAGAGCCCCTCAATATAGCGCCGGGCAAATATGCAATCCTAAAAATTGAGATTAAGAACCTTGCTGACTCGGCAATGAAAGATGTCTCAGTTGGAATAAATCTTTCATCATCATCAATTCCATTTATTCCAATAGGCTCTGGAACAGAGAAGAAGGCATATCAGATTGCAGCAGGAGAGACAAAATCATTTGAGTTTGGCATAATGGCATCTCCGGATGCAGCAACAGGAGTTTACAAAGTCCCATTGTTCATAAGCTACCGTGATGAGGGAAATGCAAACCACACAAAATCAGACATAGCAGGAGTAATTGTAAATTCAGAGCCGGTTCTCTCTGCTGAGATTTCCAGCAGCGCAATCACAACTTCAGGGACAAAAGGAAAGATTACAGTAAAGATAATAAATGAGGGAACAGGAGATGTCAAATTCCTGAAAGCAAGAATTGATGAAAGCCCAGATTACAAAATTCTTTCTGCAGGCGAATATTACATCGGAGAGCTTGCCTCAGACGATTATGACACAGCTGACTTCACAATTTATGCTGAGAAGACAAAAGAGGGCTCAATCAGCATACCTTTGAAACTGATTTACTCAGACGCAATAGGAAACAGATATGAAAAAATTGAGTATGCCCCTCTGCGAATTTACACATCAGCAGAGATGAAAAAATTCGGGATGGCTGGAACAGGGAGCGGCGCAGGAATTATTATAACCCTTCTGATTGTTGCTGCAGGGGTGCTGCTATACAAGAACAGGAAAAGAATAAGGCATCTTATCAGGAAAAAGTAATGAGAAAGGGGATAAATAGTCATTTAATATTGGGATTTAAGGGGGAAAGCACTTGCTAAAAGATTATGCCATCTTTGCCTGGAGAAGCCTTGAGAAGAGAAGGCTGCGCTCATGGCTCACGATGATAGGGATATTCATCGGAATTGCAGCAGTTATATCCCTGATATCCCTTGGGCAGGGCGTAAAAGCAGTTGTTGAGGAGCAGTTCCAGATGCTCGGGACAGACAAGCTTCTGATAAGCCCTGGAGCAGGATTTGCATCATCGCTTGTTCAGGGAAGCTCATCCCTCACAGACACTGACCTTGAAACAGTTAAGCGCTCAGGAGGGATTGATGTCGCAGGAGGGTTTTCCTATAAAATCGGCTCAATACAGTTCAGGAGGGAGACAAAATACACCTGGATAATGGGAATGCCAATGGATGAGTCCACAAAAATAATAGAGCAGATGCAGAATGTAAGAGTGCACGAAGGCAGGTCGCTCAGGGAGGATGACACAAACAAGGCGTTTATAGGGATACTTCTCTCAAAAGACAATGAATTTTTCGCAAAGGGAATCCAAGTCGGGGACAAGATTAAGCTTGATGGAAGGGAATTCGATGTTGTCGGAATAATGGAATCAGTTGGAAATCCCCAGGATGACAGCAGCCTATGGATTCCGCTTGATGAGGCAAGGGCGCTGTTCAATGAGACAGACAGCCTTTCAATGATAATTGCAAGTGTCAAGGAAGGGGAGAGCCCTGAAAAAATTGCAGAAAGCCTGAAAAATGAGCTTAGGCGCTCAAAGGGGCAGAAAAGAGGGGATGAGGATTTCACAATCCAGACTGCAGCAGAAATAATGGACGCATTCAATGCAATATTCAATGCAATTCAGTTTGTCCTGATAGGGATTGCAGCAATCTCGCTTCTTGTCGGCGGCATAGGAATAATGAACACTATGTACACCTCTGTTCTTGAGAGGACAAGGGACATCGGGATAATGAAGGCAGTCGGGGCAAAGAATTCAGACATACTCACAATATTCATAGTTGAATCGGGAATACTCGGATTTTTTGGAGGCGCAATCGGAATACTTATTGGAATGGGAATCACAAAAATTATTGAACGCCTGGCATTTGTCTTCCTTAAGACCAATATGCTTGTGGCAAGATTCTCTTCATCGCTTATAATCGGGGCGCTCGCATTTTCAATCATAATAGGAATTGTTTCAGGAATGGTGCCCTCAATACAGGCATCTAAAATGAAAGTTACCCAAAGCATAAGGTTCAGGCTGTAAAAATGATGGAAGGAATCCTGAAGCTGGTCTTCAATTACATAAGAAAGAGAAGGACAAGAAGCTACCTTACTGTAATCGGGATATTCATCGGAATTGCAGCAGTTGTAACCCTTGTTTCCCTGGGGCAGGGGCTTCAGAATGCAGTTAACTACCAATTCTCCAAAATGGGCTCAAACAGGATAACTATAAGCCCGGGCGGCTCAATGAGTGCTGGAATGGGTCCTGCTGTTGCAACAACAGCAACACTCTATGAAAAGGATGTTGATGCTGTTAAAAGAGTAAACGGGGTTGAATACGCAATAGGGACATACAGCACCCTTCTCCCGATTACATTTGGCAAACAGAAGAAATACATGCCCGTATACGGGCTCGGGACAGATGCTGAAACCACAAAATACATTGAGTCAATAGGGACATATGAGGTGGGAGAAGGAAGGAATCCGCGCACAGGGGAAAAATACAATGCAGTTATAGGAAAAGGGGTTGCAGAAGAGGCATTTGAAAAGGAAATCCATTTGGGCGACTTCATAGACATTGGCGGGCTTGACTTCCAGGTTGTCGGGATACAAGCTGATGTTGGCGGAATGCAGAATAGAATAATCAGAGTTCCGAAATCAGTGTTGAGGGAAATGGAAGGAAAGACAGATGAGGTAAGCTCAATAACTGCAATAGTCAAAAATGATTCAGACACAGTCCAGATTGCAGAAAAAATAAAAGAGGATTTGAGAAAAGAGCGCAACAAGAAAAAAGGGGAAGAGGACTTCTCTGTTGCAACAGCCCAGAATGTCATACAATCCTTCCTAGTGATATTAAATGTTGTCCAGGTTCTTCTTGTTGGAATAGCAGGAATCTCCCTTCTTGTCGGCGGTGTAGGGATAATGAACACTATGTACACCTCTGTCCTTGAGAGAACAAGAGATATCGGCATAATGAAAGCAATAGGGGCAAGGAACTCAGACATTATGATGATTTTCATACTTGAATCAGGAATCCTCGGGCTTGTTGGCGGGATTATCGGGGTAATTATAGGAATTGCCCTGAGCAATGCAGTTTCCTTTATTGCACTACAGGCGCTTCAGACAAACATCCTGAGAATCCAGATAGGCGCTTTCCTGATTTTAGGTCCCACTATTTTTTCATTTGTGGTGGGAGTTGCATCAGGGCTTTTGCCAGCCATACAGGCAGCACAAATGAAGCCAGTAGAATCGCTGAGATATGAATGATTAACTGCTTTTATTGAAATTATAGAAAGGTTTATATATACTAATATACCTTTTTATTCACAACTTTTTTATAATTAGAAAATATTTTTATTATTGATTGCCTTAACAAGGGCAGGAGAGGTGATTGGATTGAAATTTTTCAATGGGAAAAAGGCAGAGAAGGAGCTGCAGATGATATTCGGACTTTTCATCCTTCTCATAATTTCGCTTGTGGTGCTAAACCTTTTCTTTAAGTTCACTGAAAAGAGCAGCGGAAAAATGGAAGGTGCATCAACAGCATATTTCACAAAAGAGCAGAAAAGCCAGGTAATCCAGGACTGCGAAATGAAATGCGACGGAATCATTGATGACAACTCAAGGATTGAATTCTGCAAGGCAACAAAGAAGATTGACTGGAACGGAGACCAGACCCTTGGCGGAAAGATAAGAGAGGGAAAATGGGAGTTCTGCGAGGATATGATACCCTGCTTTGTTCTTGTTGACAACTGCAAAGAGGGAACATACACCGGAGCATCATGTATGCAGATTCTTTCAAATCCAGAATTCAACAACCTCGACACCCTTGCAGCGCTTTCAGCAGGAAAGGCATCTGATGTTTGCAATCTTACTTCAACAGGAGCAGATTTGACTACAAAAACATGCGCCGATACGGCAAATGCCAACTGGAGATGCAAGTTCGGGTTCTTTTCAGAAGTGTAAATGTTTTAAGTTTTTTTTATTAAATTTTAATTATTTATGATTTTTTAATTTTGAATATTTATACTTATTCTTAAGTTTATTATGAAGTATTATTCAGATTATTTTAGCAGATTTTAACTTATCAAATCCATAAAAACCAGATTGCCGAATTTCAAATGCTTCCCTTCTGCATTTTTGACTTTACAGAGCAAAGAATTTATAAATAAAACAATTCAGAATTATAGGAAAAGGCATTAATTTTTGCATATAATTATTGCATTAACAATGCATGCCTAAATAAAAAAGAGGTGCCGGATATAATTTTGGGAGTTTTCGGTAAAAAAGGGGACACTATAACCAATTTTGTGCTTATAGTTGGGCTTCTCTTTGTCTCAATGGCTGCAATAGGAATTCTAAGGAGCATTGCGATAAGCCAGGCAAGAACTGTTCAGCAGGATTACACAGTTGCTGTTGTTGAGGATGTAAAGCAGGTTGTGGACAAGGCAAACTCCTATCCTGACAATTCAGAATACCTGATAAAGCTTAAAGATCCCATAATCTACCAGATGAATGTAACTGGAAACAAGATTTCATTTTACTTCCCCAAGCTTGATATTTCAAAGGAGATTTACATATCAACCTCAGACGCAAGGATAATACCTTCCATAATTGACACTTCAGGGGAAATCAAGGTATACCGTAAGGACAATAATATTTACATTACAGACAATCTTGTGTGCAATACCACTGATGACAGGTGCGATGTAGGATGCATAGCAGAAGGAAAGTGCGACAAATCCTGCTACAAAAAAGAGGTAATAAACGGGATATGCAACCCATACTGCCTTGACACCAACAAGGACGGAAATATTAATACAGATGACTCTGACAGCATATGCGACCCTGACTGCTACAACAATTTCAGGGACGGATTCTATGACATTGACTGCATAGACCCTGCTGACAGCATATGCGATCCAGACACAAATAATATTCTTGACGGAATATGCGACAGGGATTGCATCGGGACAAACGGCGTGTGTGATCCTGACTGCCCTGAATTTGACGCTGACTGTCCGAGCAAGGGAAACGGAAGGTGCGAGCCGGAAAGGGGGGAAAGCTGCATGGACTATCCTGCATTTGACGACTGCAAATGCGGTGCAACACAGTTTTGTGCAGACTGCGCATCCCTCGGAGAATTTGGAGGGGCATATCTTGATGAGAAGGGCTGCATTGAGCCATCAGCTTTGTTCCAGAAAGAGGAGAGATGCATTGAAAGCTGCCAGTGCTCGCAGGCGCCTGAAAAGCTGCTGTGCGACATAAGGTTTGGGACAAACCGCTGCTGCCCGATAGATTCATACTATAAGGAAGGAACAGGATGCGTGAACTACAAGAATGACGGCGAGTGCAGAACAGAAGAGCCGTACTCTGAAACATGCGAAAACTCAGCTGACTGCAGATGCCAAAGCGCTGATTTATGCTGCCCCTCATGCTCTGGAGCAGAAGCAAGCGGCTGCTGCCCTGTGGGGACGAAGCAATGCGCGAAAAGCACAGGGGCAGTATGCATAATTCCTGGCGGAAAATCAGAAGCCCAGAAGTGCGAATGTCCCGCAGAGTGTAACTCAGGGCTTATCTGCTCTGAGAACAAGGCAGACCCAACAGACAAGGCATGCTGCTCTGCGGATACTGACTGGAATGGGACTAGTTGTGAAATTACAGATGTATGGGACGTTGTTTTTGTAGCATTGAATTTTCAGGAAACTGCAGCTGACAACGCATCATATAGAAATGCAGCAAACATTGCAATTAATGCGTTCATGGCAAAAAGCCCGTTCAGAGAATGTTCAGACCCAATGAGCAAAATTAAAGTTCATTATCTTGATCAAAAAGATTGTAGAATTACCTGTTCTGATATCTGCGGGGACTGTAATGATTTATCTATCTCATGCGTTGTGAACAGTGAATATTCTACAATTTGGGATAAAATAATTGCAATAAACGGAGAAAGCGCAGCTTCCGGAATAATGGGATGTGCATCCGGCATACCAGGAGATAGCAGTGTTACCCGAGTAAATATGCCGATTGTCGTCGTTCATGAAACTGGTCATGCTTTGGGACTATGCCATCTGAACTGCGGAGGAGCTGGAGGGGCTTGTCTTAGCTGGTGTCCGAATAAAGACGATTGTTCTCCACCGCAGACATCCGCAGATGTAAGAACTTTTATCATGGATTATTGTGACGGGTTTGATAGGTACGGACCCAATGCGTATAATCATCTTAAAACAGTTTCATTAAAACAATGGCTGAAAAACTGTTAAATTAATATGAACGAATATGAACGTTAAATCGGGCGGTATTCATGAAAACAAAAATTTTCAATAAGGTGTTTTGTCTTTTTATTCTTGTAATAATGTTCTCATCAGCGGTACAAGCTACAGGAAATCTTTTTTCTTTTTATTTTGTGCTGCATAAAAACAATCAAATTGATGTGATAAAATTTGAGGTAGCGCAAGGCCAGCCGACGAATTTCTTAGAAATGATTCCCGGGCATCCAAATAATTATACCTTAATATTAGTGTCATTTTTTAATAAAACACTTTATGAAGCTGCATTTAATACTGATTTTGAGGCGCATCCGTATCCTGCAAATCCAGGAGATATTATTGAAGATGTTATTTTAGAAAATATAAGCAAAGCAATCAGAATTCCATACTTTGAAGATGCAGAGAAACTGAACATCTATCATAACGGAAATCTTATTTATACTCTTTATATAAGAGATTATTTGTGCAAAAAAGACGGAATTTGTTCACTGTAT
>JAPLZQ010000079.1 GCA_026394965.1 Candidatus Woesearchaeota archaeon | reverse complement strand
GGTCGAGAAATACGCATTTCTCAACGTCATCGGCGTGATTGTCTGGATCCTTCTCTGTGTGTCAGCAAAAAAATGAGTGATGAAGGAAAAAAGAGGGATAAGAGTAAGGAAGAGATAGTTTCCTTTCTTGTGAACTGGCTGATTCCATACATAAAAAATAAGGACATAATGCAGAAAAGCATTTTGGAAATTAAAAACTCGAAAGACACAATATATGTGAAATATTCCAACAGGAAAGCATTCTTCATTGCAATTCCAATAGCAGAAAAGTTTTCAGATGCGATTGAAAGGGCAAAATCAGAGAATCCTGCAATTGCCTCGGGAAATGCAGAACTGACAATTTCGGTGTTTAACACAAAAGGCAATCTTGACTCTTTGATTTCTGAATGGAAAGAGCTTTCAAAAATGAGGAACCTCAAGATTCTCTTCATAAACCCTGAGTCTGAGCTTGACACAAAATGGATAATATGCCCGCATGTCCACAGCCTTATCTGCGATGAAAAGTCAGTGGGCAGGGGATTAAAAAGCATGTTTGAAATGGTTGATTCCCTCACAGAAAGCCAGATTGAAAAGATGTCTGGCAAAAAATAATAAAGAATAAAAAATTAAATCTGAATTAAAAGTTTTTTAGAGGACATCTGAGGTTACAAACTCAGCTCCGTAAACGCCCTTGCCGTTCTTGTTTATAGGAATAATCCCTGTCACACAGCCGATAACTGCAGGCGCCCATCCGGTGAGCTTTCCAAAAGAGTCATATTCATTGAATGTTGCCCCCTTGTAAAATGCGCTTATGTCATTTGACTGCAATCTTCCTACAACTGTGAAGAAAGGCATGTGAAGGTGCCCTGAAATGTTTATATCAGAATCATCCCTCATGACAATTGCCCTGTCCACAAGCCTCATTGGGATATTCTGCTCAGGCTTTGCGCTTCCTGCCTTGTGGGTTGTGGAAAACTTATATGTGTTTTCCCCGAGCTTCGTCTCAAAAACCATGTATCCGCTCAGCTCTTCTTCTATGAACTTCATCTTTTTGTACATTTCGGCTATGCTCTTGTCATACGGAAGAAGCCCTTCTTTAACAAGCTGCATATACCCGTCAGTGAGGACTTTTATCCCTACTGTTTGCAGCCCTGTTTCAGTTATCCCAAATTCACCAACAGTGTGATTTATATGAGTTCCCTCGTTAAGGATAACTCCGATGTCATACTTTGAATTAACAAGGGTGTCTATTACAAGCGGATTTATGAGCTTGTTATACCTCTCAAGCTGGTTCATAATCCTTGGCTCATTAACCCTCTCCAGCTCATTCATCATCATTGCTCTTATATCATCCATGCTCTTTCCCGCTGCAATTGCCTCCTTCAGTTTCTCGTCAAATTCCTCGGGAATGCTTCTCTTTGTCTCAACTGACATTGTCTTATAGTTCCTGCCCTGGAGGGATTCGTTAACAAGGAAGAGCAGGGGAGAGGAAAGATTCTCTTTTTTCCTTTCCTCAATCTCCTTACGCATAATCTCAACTGCGCTCTTCAGCTTGTCGTACTTTACTTCTCCTTTCCCAATGTGCAAGTCAGAGAAAATATTCAGACTCTCATACTGCATGTCCTCAATATTGACTTCTTTTCTTCCAACTTTTGAGAGGTGCTCCATGGAGTAGAAGGTAACAAAATATCTTCCCTTTTCATTCTTCCCAAGAATTGAGATTCCAGAAGGAACAAGCTTCTTTGCAAACCTCTTTGAGGGAGCAAGCCTGCTCTGCAAACCCTGGAAAAGCTCTGGATTGTAATTCCCGTCCATTATGTCCTTCATCCTTTCCTGGTCTTCCATAACCATTCCTGAAACCATAAGGGAATACTTGTCATTCGTGTGGTGTCTGTAGACATGCGCAACTGCTTCTGCATTGTGCCCGCCTTCAAGTATGAAATCAGGCATCGGCATTTTTCCAATATAAAGCTTGTTAAGGTAATCAAGAAGCCTGTTTGTGCTGCTCTTCAACGGCGTTCTTGAGCTCATGTTGAATGTGTGCGCATAAAGGAAGGAATAGCCATTTATTGCCACAGAAACCTTTCCTGTCCCAATCTCAATCCCTCTGTTCATGGATTTAAGTGTGTTCACATACTTGTTGAAGATTTCCTCTTTTATTGCATTGTAATCAATGCTTTCGCTGTTTGGAATTCTTGACTTGTTCTCAAATGCATCGTTTAAATGGCGCTGGTATGCTGCCTTCCTGCCCTTCAGCTGCCTTATCAGCACAGAATCATCCGGCTTCTTCAGCTCCTTAAGCGTATTCTCGCATTCGACAATTCCGCGCTTATATCTGTTTATTAACTGTGCAATTGCCTTTTGCCTGTCATGCAGAGTCCTTCTTGTAAGGCGCCTTATGTTATCCTCGTCTGCGTCTGAAAGCATCATATAAATCTGCCCAAAACCCTTTGATGCTGCCTTGAGCTCATGGATG
Organism: Candidatus Woesearchaeota archaeon; assembly: GCA_026394965.1. Lineage (NCBI taxonomy): Archaea > Nanobdellati > Candidatus Woesearchaeota > Candidatus Woesearchaeota archaeon. The sequence goes on along the minus strand of JAPLZQ010000079.1, from coordinate 8,184 downwards.
AATTCAGATGCAAGCTTGAATGGCTGCTCCATAAATGTTTCAATCGGTTCTGACTCAAGTATTCCAGTATCATAAATTTCGGGAAATCTTATGAATGAAATCAGCCCGTCCACAAATATTGCATCGGGCTTCTCGCTCTTGACATATTCAATTATTCCCTTTCTCGCTTCTTTTGCCTGCTTGGATGTTCCGAGAACGCTGTCCAGTGGGAACTCGCTGATTACCATTGCCTTAACTTCCTTTTGGGGAATCTTATTTTTGCCTGCTTCATTTTCCAGTATTGATTCAAGCCCTGACTGGGCTTTTTCCGGCATAGAAAGTGCCCTGTTTTTATTGGGTGTTAGCATCTTTTTTACCTCTGTTTTCATTCAAAGAAATCAGCGAGAAATGAGCAGGATTTGAGAAGGAAAATATAAAAGAAGCAAATTTTCCTAAAATCATATCAATCAAACCCACCTTTTTTTTCCTTGAAATTAAGTATATTAAAAGGAAAATAGACTTTATAAATTTTTATGCTCTTGAAAACAGAGTAATTGAATTCATATTTTAAAGAATAACTTTAGACACTACACGGTAAAAAACATTGGCTTAATCGCAAGCTTTTTAAAGAAATCCTCTTCCCAATAAGCCCATGTCAAACGAAAAAATGAGAATGCCCTCAAGCGGCGGCGGAATAGTAAGATATTCTGACGAATACAAGAGCAAGTTTGAGATAAAGCCGGGGCATGTTGTTGTGCTGATAATTGCAGTAATGGTAATAGAAATAATTCTGCACACGCTTGGATACGGCTGGTTTGGAATCGTAAAGCCATAAGAGGTGCTGTTCTTGTTTCCCAAGATAAACCAAAGGCAGCTTCAGAATGCAATGCACCAGATGGGAATATCCCAGACTGAGATTGAGGCTGAGGAAGTGATAATTAAGTGCAGGGACAGGAATATTGTGATAAGCGAACCAAGCGTCCTTAAAGTAAAAATGTCGGGAGATGAAAACTTCCAGATTTCAGGAAAAATCAGGGAAGAAAAAATATCCTCTGAGCCCGAAATAACTGAAGAGGACATAAAAACAGTTATGGAAAAGGCAAATGCCTCAAGGGAAGATGCAGAAGGGGCAATAAAGAAATCAGGGGGGGACCTTGCTGAAGCCATACTCTCCCTTTCCAAATCATAAAAATCCGCTCTTAATCGCGAATTTTTAGGATGCAACAAACACGAAAGTGTTTGTGCACACAAAATCTATGATTTTGTTGTGCAAGAAAACCTCGAGGTTTTCTTTGCACAAGAAATGTTTTACATTTCTTTGTGCCAAAAACGGCGCGGTATCTCCAAACTAAAGTAATGAATTTTAGCGCCGTTTTTCAGCATAAAACTCATTCTTGAATACCAAATTATTTAAAGAAAAAAAGAAAACCAGTTTCTATATGCTTGAGCACATACCTGATTCAGAAAATCTTGAATTCAAGAAGAATTTCATTGAAAGATACAGCAAACTGACTGATTTTTCAGAATTCAGGAAATACTCGCTCTCTTTTCTCCGAAAATCAATAAGAGTGAACACCATAAAGGCATCTGTTGCACAAATAAGAGAATCCCTTGGAAAGAGATGGAAATTAACAGATGTTCCCTGGTGCCCAGAAGGATTCTGGGTGGAGAGCGAGAGAAGGGACATTGGAAACACACTTGAGCACGCAATGGGTTACATCTATGTCCAAGAGGCTGCATCAATGATTCCACCAATTGTGCTTGAGCCCAAGCCAGGGGAAATTGTGCTTGACATGTGCGCTGCACCTGGCTCAAAGAGCACGCAGATTGCGCAGTACATGCAAAACTCAGGGCTCCTGATTTCAAATGACAATTCATACATAAGGATAAAGGCGCTTGCAATGAACCTTCAACGATGCGGCGTTACAAATACAGTAATAAACAACAGCGAGGCAAAATACTTCAGCTACCTTCCTGAATTCTTTGACAGAATCCTGCTGGATGCGCCATGCTCTGGAACAGGAACAATAGCGAAATCGCTTGACACAATAAGGATGTGGAACCCGTCTGCAATAACCCGGCTTTCCCACATACAAAAAAACCTCATAGACAGCGCATTCATCGCATTAAAGCCAGGCGGAACCCTTGTTTACTCCACATGCACCCTTGAACCAGAGGAAGATGAGGGCGTTATTGACTTCCTCTTAGGAAAATATGATAATGCAGAATTGTGCGAGATATCCCTAAACATAAAAAGGAGCCCTGCTGTGCTTGAATTTGAGGGAAGGAAATACAATCCGGAAGTCAAAAAGTGCTTAAGGATATGGCCTCAGGACAACCATACGGCGGGGTTCTTTGTCGCAAAAATCAGGAAGAAGGAATCCTAAAAATCCGTTGAGAGCGGATTTTTAGGATACAACAAACGCAAAAAAATCGCCCAAACGATTTTTTGCGCAAGACTCGTCTTTGCGCTTTGCGTTTGTGTACACAAAATCCTGGGTTTTGTTGTACAAAAAACGGCGCCATATATCTCATAATTAAAGTACCAAAAATTCGCCAAGCGAATTTTGGAACAAGAAATTCCTTTGGAATTTCTTTGTATTGAGTTTTAGCGCCGTTTTTTAGCATAAATTTATTGATTATTTTAAATTACCTTGTTGTTTTTTAGAAAACTTTATAATCTTATATTAAATAACTATTCTTTAGTGATTAAAATGCATGGTCTTGAAAAGATTGTTCTGACGGGAAGCATTTCAGTCTGCCTTCTTTTCTCCCCCTCTTTTGCTCTTAAAGAGAGTGCAGAACAAAAAATTCCAGATGAATCATTGCAGCAGATAGTTATTTCTTCTCCTTCTGAAAGCCCCTCTGTTCCGTCAGGCGCCCTTGAAGAGGTTGTCAAAAGCGCAGACTCTCCTGCAGTTCAAAACGTGGTGCTTTCCCAAACAGCAGTTGTTATCACAGCAAAACCGTATGTTCCGAAAATATACACCCATTCAGACACAACTAAAAAGGAAATTGCAATCACAATAGATGACATCTATGACACAAAACTCCTCAGAAAAGCCCTTGACCTTGCTGACAAGTACGGAGTAAAGTTTACCTTGTTCCCCATAGGAAAGACAATACAAAGCAACCCTGAAATCTACAAGGAAGCATTGAAAGAGGGGCATGAGATTGAGCTTCATTCTTACACTCACGCCTGGGCGACAAACAAGGAAGTCCAGGGCACAGCAGATAAGATTTACGCCAATTATGCAAACGGCATTAAAGCCCTACGTGATTATGTTGATTCAAAAATCGTGTTTCATTTCGCAAGGCCTCCCGGGGGCGCAGGCTATTTTGGATATATCAATACGAAGCTCGGACTTTACACACCTCTCTCTCAGGCAATTGGAAGGCTGAAGAATTATAATTTCAGCACGCCTGTTGATGCAGTATTGTGGAACGGCGATTCAATGTTTGTCAATGGCAAGCTGACTGACAGCGCCTATGTTTACAGCTATTTTAAGAAATGGCTTTCTCCAGGAGACATTTTCCTTTACCACACAAGGGAAGCTGATTTTGCTGTGATGGAAAGCATAATAAAATATGCAAAAGAAAACGGCTATAAAATGGTGACGCTTGCAGAGCTGCTTGGAAAATAATTTTTTAGCAAACTTTATATAACACTTTCTTAATAGCATATCTCATGGAAGAGGTGGTAAGGCAGGATGTTCTCTCTGTGCTGGACGGCGCAGAGAAGCTCGTTGTTGAGGAGAACAGCTTAAGCTTAAAAGAGCTGAGCAACCACACAATACACAACGCGAGCATTTTCCAGGATGACGACTCAATAATAGCCGCAGTTCTCATATATTCCCTGTCAAAAATCATGGAAAGGGCGCATGAAAGCCAGATAAAAAAGAAGATTGCAACAATGATTTCTGCTGCGAGAAACAACCTTATGCTTGGGAGAATACAGGAATACAGGGACATAATGAAGGACATTATGAACCTGATTTCAGAGATTGACAGCAAGATAAAGATATATATTGAGGAGGTAATCTCGCAGGCGAAGATAAAGAAGGGAAGCAGGATTTACGAGCACGGGATATCTGCTGCAAGGGCTGCTGAGATACTTGGCATCTCGCAGTGGGAGCTGATGGGCTACATCGGAAACACTGTCTCATCTGAAAACATCTCAACAGGAAGGGCTAAAAAAAGGCTCCTTTTCGCAAGGGAACTGTTCAAGTGAAAAAATAACATGAAAAGCCTAATCTTTGACGCAAGCGCTGTGATAAGCATCACAATGAACAACCTGCTGTGGATGCTTTCTGAGCTGAAAAAGCATTTTGAGGGGGAATTCTGCATATGCAGAGAGGTTAAAAGCGAGATTGTGGACAATCCATTGAACACAAAAAGATTCGAGTTTGACGCGCTTCAGGTTCTTCAGAGCATAAATTCAGGAATTCTAAGCGTAAGGGAAATGGAAGATGCCAAAAGGCTATCGTTTCAGCTTCTTGACCTTGCGAACCACTCCTTCCGGGCAAAGGGCTCGTGGATAAATATTGTGCACAAGGGCGAAATAGAATCGCTTGCAACATGCATTCTCATGAAGTCAGATGCTTTTGTTGTTGATGAACGAACAACAAGGCTTCTCATTGAAAGCCCGAGGGCGCTAAAAGACCTTCTTCAGAGCAAGCTTCATTCAAGGATTGACTTAAACCGGCAGAACCTGCACAAGTTCGCTGAGCTTTCCCGGGGAGTGAAAGTAATAAGGTCTGTTGAGCTTGCAACAATTGCGTTTGAAAAAGGGATACTTGACCAGTATCTGCTGCCAAACGGAAAGGAAGACCCGAAAAGAGTGCTTCTTGATGCAGTGCTTTGGTCTCTTAAACTCAAGGGGTGCGCAATCCCAAAAAGCGAAATAAATGAGATAGTTGAAATGGAAATTCCCTTAAAATAGGGAAAATCCACCTGAAAAACAAAATATTTAAATAAAAAGATAAAGCGTTAAAATACAAGTGGTGATATATGGTCAATCTGCTAAATTTTTTGAACAGGTTCTTTAGAAATATTTTCAAAAAGAAGAAGCATCTGAAGATAGGAATATACGGCCCCCCAAACGGAGGAAAAACCACCCTTGCCAACAGGATATGCCAGGACTGGCTTGGAGAAGACCTTGGAAAGGTCTCAAGCATTGCCCACGAAACAAGGGAGATCCAGATAAAGGAGCAGGTTACAATAAAGTCAGGAAGCAAGGAATTATCCTTCAACCTTGTGGACACTCCGGGAATTGCAACAAAGATTGACTATGAGGACTTCATGAAAGCGGGGATGAGCGAGAAGGATTCAAAGGAGAGGGCAAAGGAAGCAACAAAGGGGGTTATAGACTCGATAAAGTGGCTGGACAACATGGATGTTGTAATAGTAGTCCTTGACGGAACAAAAGACCCATACTCCCAGGTAAATATCACAATTATAGGCAACCTTGAGGCAAGGAAAATACCTGTTCTCATTGTTGCAAACAAGGTTGACCTGAAAAAGGCAGACATAAAGAAAGTGCAGGGGGCATTCCCGCAATACAAGATTGTAGGGATATCTGCAAAATTCGGCGACAACATTGAGGAGTTCTACAAGGCGCTCTTCGAAATAGCAAACAGGTGAATTGAGGTCAAAAGAAAATGATAACGCTCCAATTTGTACCATACTCTGAGATAGAGCATCTATCCTCTGTGGGAAAGATAAGAAAACTCCTGAAAATTGCAAGGGAAAACAAGATTGTGGTTCTTGAAGGAAGGCTCAGGAAAGAAGAAGAAGCAGAAATGATAAAGACAACAATGGAAGAAATAGATGACGAATTCAGGGGGATAGAAATGGCTGTAATATCCTCTGAAAAGAAGGATGAGGATATCTTTGGAAAGATAAGAACTGAGCTTTTCAGCCTGCTTCTTGGAAACAGGCAGGGCTTCACAATAATAGGCCCTGCATCAGTTGTCAAGGAGATAAAGAAAGACCCGAACAAGATTCAGCTTTTGGCGCAGGACTCCAAAAAAAAGAGGAAATGAAAGAAAAGGATAAAAAATGCCACACCAGTGCGTAAGATGCGGAAAGATTTATGATGACGGTGCCCAGGAAATCCTAAAGGGGTGCGGCTGCGGAGCGCGGCTTTTTTTCTACATAAAAAAGGAAAAGCTTGAGGCGCTTAAGAGCGCAACAATAAACCTGACTCCAGAGGAAAAGGTTGAGATTGAGAAGGATGTAATTGAGATGATCGGGGCAGAAGAGGCTGAAAAGCAGCCTGTTGTGCTTGACTTTGAGTCAATAAGGGTGTCAAAGCCCGGAAAATACGAGCTTGACCTTGTCAAGATATTCAAGGAAGAGCCGATTGTCTACAAGATTGAAGAAGGAAAGTATGTGATTGATGTTGCATCAGCATTCCAGATGCATCCTAAAAGGAAGAGATAGAAAATATAGAAAAAGCCAAATTCTAAATATTAAAAAAAACTTTTGTTATTAAATCATTTCATTAGTTTTCTTGCAAGCTCAACAATCTTCTTTCCGTCAGCCTTTCCCCGAAGCTTATCCATAACATGCCCAACAACAGCATTCTCTTTTAATTCAGATTCCTTTCCTGCCGCTGATTTCAGGGAGGATATTATTGAAAGTATCTCCTTTTCAAGAGCTGAATCATCCATGCTTTCAAATTTCTTCAGCGCAGAATTTAGATTTTCCCCTTTTGCAACAAGGGCAAAAACCTCTGAAACCGCCTGCTTTGATATTTTCCCCTTTTCAAGCTCATCGAGAACAGAAAGTATCACGTCCTCGCCTATTTTTGATGAGTCAAGCCCGAGCCTGCTCTCTATGTCCTTTGGGAAGAGAAAGATTGCTGAGGCTATGAAAGAGGGCTCAATTTCTTTGAAATGTGAAACTGCCTTTTCAAAAAATTCGCGCTTATTTGACCTTGAAACAATTCCGGCCATCTGCTCTGAAAGCCCGAGCCCCACATAGTCAGATGCGCGCTCTGTTATGAGCCGGGGGACTTCAATTCCCTCAATTACCGACTGAATTACGGGAATGTCTGTTTCAGGATACATCCTGCTTGAGCCGGGCATCGGGCGCAAAAATGAGCTTGTGCCGTCCTCATTTGCCTTTCTCACTTCAGGAACAACTCCTGAAAGGGAAAGCCTTGCCCTTTTTACAGCTGCCTGAACTGCATTCCTGGAATTTTCCCTTCCTGATGCGATTATTGCAAAGCCGTCATTTCCCGAGCATTTCAATTCTGAGATTATGATTTTAATTTCTTCATCTGTGATTCCATATCCCGGAAGCTCATCACAGTGGATTATTCCTGAAACCCCGAATTTCTTTGCATACTCTGAAATCTCAGTTCCGAGGCGCCTTCCCTTCTGGATTTCCCTGCCTAAAAGCCCCTTCAGCCCTGAAAGCCTTATTCCAATTATTAATCCGGAATTATCAATTGCAGCCCTCAGAACCTTTGACTTCGTGCCTGAAAGGGCATTTGTCAAGTCCTTTTCTTCGTGCTCTATCTTTTTTATCCCACGATTTTCAAGCTCCCTTCTTATCTCAACAAGATTTTTCTGCCTGATAACCTCATTCTCAACTATTCTTGAGAGCATCCTTAAGTCCTGGGCGCCCTTGATTTCAACCCTTTCCCCTTCCCTTATTGAGACATTGACATCCTGCCTTATTGTCCCAAGCCCCCTCTTAATTCTGCCTGTGCTTCTTAGAATCATTCCTAATGTTTCTGCGCATTCCTTTACAAGTTCAGGGCTGTTAAGTTCAGCGCCTGTTGCAATCTCAACAAGCGGGATTCCGAGCCTTGAAAGGTTGTAAACGTCCTGCCCGTCTTTTCTTTCAACAATCTTTGCAGCCTCTTCCTCAAGGCACAGGGTTGGAATGCTGATTTTCCTGCCTTTCAATTCCACAAAGCCGTTGACTGCAATCAGCGCTGTCCTCTGGAATCCGCTTGTGTTGCTTCCATCCACGACAGTTTTTCTCATGAACTGAATCCTGTCTATGAACTGCGCCTTCAGCATAAGCCCTATTTGAAGTGCTGTCCTTAATGCATCCTCATTGACAGGATGAGGTGGCTCCTCATCAAGCTCAACAAGGCAGTTTGCATCCCTGTAAAAATGGTAAAGAAATTCCTTGTCTCTCCTGCTCTCATACTCTGCTGCAGAATCCACCTTTCCTGATTCACCTGCA
>JAPLZQ010000078.1 GCA_026394965.1 Candidatus Woesearchaeota archaeon | reverse complement strand
TCTTTATCATCCTCATCCTCTTGACATCATTGTCCTGCATGAACCTCAGGTCGTTTCCTATGAGGTGAAGATCGCTTCCAGTTTCGTAATCGCCCCGTCTGTTGAACATCCACGAGGGTATCCCGAATGCAGCAGGGTTTTTTATTATCTCCTCAATCTTTCTGAGTTCAGCATCAGAGAGCTCTCCTGCAGTCTTTGCCGGCTCTATTGCGGCAGAGGTGCAGATTGCATTTATCATCATGAAGCTTATGCCCCTTATCTTTTTTAATGCAATTCCGATTTTTTTCTTGCCTTCCAAGTCGGTATTTGCAACCCTTACTATGTGCCTGAAATTTTCAGAGGTTTCAACCTTTCCTTCCATTTTTCTTTCTGGTTTCTTTTCCATTTTATCCAACATCCGTATTATTGTGCTGATGAAATTTCCCGAATATGCTTAATAGAATTCCGTAGGAACCCTAAATCGCTCAAAATGAACTCGGGCTGTTAAGGATGGGAGAAAAGAGGTTGTATTTAAAGCTTTTGAATTTCCAGTTTTGATTCAATTTTTTCCCTGTTCTTGTAGGGAAACCTCATAAGGCGCCTGCACTCAAGGCAGCAGTAGACAAGATGCGACTTCTGGCTTCTTATCCTGAGATTCTTTCCAGGCACCAAAAAAGAGTGGCAGTGCTTGCAGAACCTTTTCTTGAGGTTTGAGGGGATTCTGACTTTGTATTTGCTTGAGATTTTCCTTGCAATCTCAACATACCTGTCTGCAAGTTTTTTGTTTTTTGGAAAAGCCTCTTCAGCCAGTTTGAAGAGCCCGATAATCCTCTCATATGCAAGCCCTGTTGACTCCTCTGGCTTTCTTCTGTATGGCTTCTTCTTAAGAACCTTGGACTTATCTGAATCAGCGCCTAAGGAATTCATGGTATTGCAGAATTTGTCCTAATATATTAATTAATCTTTCTGCAGGAAGCATTAGGATAATCTGAAAGAATATTATAAATTATAAAAAATGTGATAAAGCAAGAACAAGTAAAATTTTAAAATAAAAAAATAAACGGCTGCTTACTTCTGCAGGGGTATGCAGCAAAGTTCTCCCACAACTCCCGTTTTTGCTTTCAGGCAGTTTGTTCCAGGGAAGGAATATTTTTGTTCACCGCACCCTATGGTCTCTGGTATGCATGTTCCTCCCTTTCCTTCACAACTGGCAACGCCTATGTTGAATATGGAAAGCCGTCCAGTAAATAGCGCGAAAAGCACCACCAGGACAAGAAGAGCAATCACTGCAATGATTATCACATTTACAGAAAGCTCAGCACCCTTTTTTCCTTTCATAAAAAGCACCTCTTATTTTTAACTTAAAATCTCTTAAATACATAATCAATAAAATGCGTATTTAAATCTTTCTCTCTATCCCCTTCTGTTCTCATTTGCCCCTTTGATAAAATATATAAATGCAGGTGGTTTTTGGTTTTTCACAGTGGTGGTTTAATGGACAATGCGATGTGGACAGAGAAATACAGGCCGAGCGACTTCTCGGAAATCTACGGGCAGGACGAGATTGTGAAAAGAGTGAAGGCATTTGTCAAGAATGCAAATATGCCCCACATACTCTTTTCAGGCCCAGCCGGAACAGGAAAGACATCGCTTTCAATAGTCATTGCAAAGAAATTCTTTGGGGAGAGCTGGCGCGAGAACTTCCTTGAACTTAACGCCTCTGATGAAAGGGGCATTAATGTAATACGGGAAAGTGTGAAGAATTTTGCAAGGACGAGGACAATGGGCGATGCACCATTCAAGATAATCTACCTTGACGAGAGCGATGCTCTCACAAGGGAGGCACAGCAGGCGCTCAGAAGGACAATGGAAAACTACACCAAAACCTGCAGGTTCATACTTTCATGCAACTATTCCTCAAAAATAATCGAGCCAATCCAGTCAAGATGCGCTGTCTTTAGGTTCAAGCACCTTGAGAGGAAGGACATTGACGAGATAATAAGGAAAATCGCAGACAAGGAAGGGATAAAGATTGATGATTCTGCAAAGGACGCACTTTTCCAGGTTTCAAACGGGGACTGCAGAAAGCTTGAGAACATCCTCCAGAGCTGCGCAGCAGTTTCAAACGTAATCACAGAAAAGGTTGTTTATGATGTGGCATCCTTTGCAAGGCCGAAGGAGCTGAGGGATGTGCTTGAGCTTGCGCTTGCCAATAAGTTCATTGAGTCAAGAAAGAAGCTTTTTG
>JAPLZQ010000077.1 GCA_026394965.1 Candidatus Woesearchaeota archaeon | reverse complement strand
TGCTTTAGCAATTCAAAGAAATGCATTTGCATTCAAAGAAATGCTTTGCATTTCTTGAACAAAAAATTCTTTTAGAATTTTTTTGTTTCTTGAACAAGAAATTCTTTCAGAATTTCTTTGTTTTTGTGCCCCAGAAATGCTGTGCATTCAAAGAAATGCTATGACATTTCTTGAACAAGAAATTCCTTTGGAATTTCTTTGTTTCTCTGGGCGTTAGTGCGGAGCAGGACGCTCTCAGCGGATTTTTATGATTTCAAAATTTAATTTCAAGAAATTTTTTTAAGTCAGGAATTTAAGGAGTGAGTGAATATTTTTCCGGAATAAAAAATAATTTTCGCATCTGTAAATTTTTTTTTGAATAATTGTCCCCTATTGCGGACAACAAAATCAAAAGATTTAAATAAGGGAAATCCAATAATTGCTTTTTGTCATTAAATAATTAATGGTGATGGGGAAATTAAAAAAGAGGTGTTAGATGTGGAGTTCTATAGAGTAAACAATAGTTACTTTTATCCAAAAAATTCTAACAATCTTTCTGTCCAAAATTCTATACAAAAGAGAGGTGTTTCGGAATGAAAAACAGGATATTATTCATAGCCCTAATATTAGTTGTGCTCGGCATAGTTTCTGTGAATAGCGTTTTAGCCTTACAGGCTACTCCAAACACGCCCTCAATCAATGGATTTACCAACAGCCAGGGTCCTCTCATAAGTGTGATTATAACAAATTCTACAAATAACAAAAACGAATATGTCAATGCCTCTTCTATAAAGCTGAACTATTCCCTCAACAGCGGCTCTGAAGTGTCTCTGTCAATTAGTTATACGGGGAATACTACCAGTCAAAGTTATGAAGTAAACGCCACCATGTTAAATGTAATTTCAGACGGAGACCAGGTAAGAATTTTTATGGATGCTAAAAATGATACAGGAGAATCAATGAACAGATACAACTGGACTTTTACAGGAGACCAGCTTAATCCTTCTGCAACCTTATTTGTGATTAATGATTCTAATAAAAATGTCACCAATACAACTCCCATAGAATTAAATATCACTGCCTCAGACAGCCGTTCTGGCATAAGCACTGTTGTTGTGAATTCTTCTACTTCAGGTGGCAAGATTATGTCAAATTTCAGCGGAACGCTCTTCAGAAATGTGACAACTCCTGCAGCTTTGGGATGTGCTGCAGATGCTGCCTGTGTTTTGACTGTTACAGTTACAGATATTGCTGGAAACACAAACAATAGTGTTTCAATGACTTTATTAGTAGACAGCATAGCTCCTCTTGTTGGCAATATCACTAGTAATGATGCTGACAAGAATGTTACTCCGTCGCAGTCTTTGTATATTAATTTGACTTCGAGTGATTCTAGCAGCGGTATTGCTAGTGTTGTTATTAATGGCGGCAGTGCTGTTACTATGACTCTTTCGGGTTCTGTTTATCAGGTTACCACTACTGCTACTGCTCTTGGCTGTGGCAATGATGGCAACTGCGTTTTGACTGTTACGGGTACTGATGTTGCCGGAAATGCAAATAGCACAGAAACTTACACTATCACAGTTGATAATACTGCGCCTAGTGTGGGCACCATTTTTATAAATGATACTGATAAAAATCTAAGTTCCCTTACAGCTCCCATCGAGATTAATGTTACTGTTAATGATTCAGGAAGCAATGTCAGCACTGTTAGAGTAAATAGTGTTGGTATGACTTTTGTGAGCAGTGCTAACTTGTACAGGGCTGCTACTACTGCTACTGCCCTTGGCTGTAGTAATGATGCTACTTGTACTTTGACTGTTAATGCTACTGATACTTTAGGATACGAGAATACTGCTGTAACCACTACAATATATGTTGATACAAGCAAGCCGGTGGTGACTAATATTGCGGGTAATGATACTGACAGGAATGTTACTCCCTCACAGCCGCTTGAAATTAATGTCAGTGTTACTGATGTAGGCAGTAATGTAAGCAGTGTAAAAGTCAATGGCGGCGGCGATGTCAGCATGACTCTAGTGGGAGGCACAAATATTTATAGGGCTGCTACTACAGCATCTGCTCTTGGTTGTGGTAATGATGCTGCTTGTGTCTTAACTGTTACTGCTGCTGATGCTGTTGGCAATGCCAATAATAGCGAAACTTACACAATTTATGTTGATAATTTAGCTCCTCTTGTTGGCAGTATCACTAGTAATGATGCTGACAAGAATGTAACTCCGTCGCAGTCTTTGTATATTAATTTGACTTCGAGTGATTCTGGCAGTGGTATTAGTAGTGTGGTTATTAATTCAACTCTTGGCGGTAAGCCCATGAGTTTGTCTGGCTCTGTTTATCAGGTTACCACTACTGCTTCTGCTCTTGGCTGCAGCAATGATGCTGATTGTGTTTTGAATGTTACTGCTACTGATAATGTCGGCAATTCAAATACAACACAATACTATACTGTTACTATAGATAATACTCCGCCAAATGTCACAGGAATCGTGAGCAATGATAGCAATACAAATGTTACTCCTTCGCAGCCGATTGAGTTGAATGTTACTGTTATTGATGCTACGAGCGGTATTGCTAGTGTGGTTATTAATTCAAGCGCAGGAGGCAAGCCGATGAGTGTTGTTAGTGGCAGTTTGTATAGAGTTGCTACTACTGCTTCTGCTCTTGGCTGCAGCAATGATGCAACATGCACTTTAACTGTTACTGCTATTGACAATGTAGTCAATTCCAATGCTACTGAACAATATAATCTCTATGTAGATAACACTGTGCCCACAGTAACTATAATAACTCCTGCTTCAGGAGGATATGCTCTCAGCGATTCTCCAATGGTCGCAGTTAATATTACTGACAGCGGCTCTAATGTTTCAAAAAGCAGCATAAGAATGTATTGGAGAAGAAACCAATTGGGATGGAACATTGGAACCTTGGTAAATAGTTCAATATCCTACGGATACCAAGTTAATCTTACTAACATTCCGGTCATGTCTGACTCAGATAATATTACTATAAAAGTGAATGTTTCAGACAATGCCGGAAATGCAGTTACTGATTATAGCTGGATATTCACAATAGACCTAAACTATCCTGCAATCTTATTCCAGGGACAAACTCCAGCAGATGGTTCAAGACAGATTTCCAACTCTGTGACATTCAATGTGAGTGTGAGCGATACTAATGGAATAAGCGCTTGTAAACTGGAATGGAACGCTTCTGGTTCTGCTGTTAATGAGACGATGACATTATCAGGAAATGATTGTTACATTACTAATGCAACAATTGACGGCAAAAACTATTCATTCAGGATGTTTGTCAACGACAGCGCCGGAAGAATAAATTATACTGCTGCAAGAACTTTCCTAGAGAACACAAAGCCGAGCATTACTGGAGTTGAAATTAATGAAACAGCAGTTTATTTCAATACATCAATAAATTGCAGTTATAACTGGTCAGATGCTGATGGCGATTCAGTAACAGCTACTTTCAAATGGTTTAACGGCTCTTCACAGATTTCTGGAGAGACAAGTGTAATCCTCACAGAAGGAAAATATAAGCACTTTGATGTTCTGAGATGCGAAGTAATTCCAAGTGATGGCAATGAATTCGGCACTGCTGTGAATTCAAGTTCAGTGACAGCATTAAACTATGCGCCAGCAGTTCCGTCTCAGATTAATATTACTCCTGCGACTGCTTACAAGAATAATACTTTGACTTGTGCTGCTTCTGGAAGCACTGATGCTGACAACGACACAAGAACTTATTATTATAAGTTCTTAGACGATGATAATTCAACTGTTTTGCAGGCTTGGGGCACTACTGCAACGTTTGACTGCAACGCCAATGCTTTATGCACAAAGGGCAATTCTATAATGTGTATTGCATTGGCTTATGATGGCACTGTGAACTCAACTACATATAAAAATACTACGGTTGTTATTCAGAATTCTGTGCCTTCAACAACTGCGCCAGCGCTAAGTCCTTCGCCAGCTTACAAGACGACCGGGGTTATTAATTGCACCAATGCCAGCTTTACTGACAATGACCCTGCTGACACAGCAACGTGGCTTTATAACTGGTACAAAAATAATACTTTATTGCCTAACATTACCAATTATTTGACAAATGGTTCATTTGTCAAGACTGATGTTTTGGTATGTCAGATAACTCCTAATGATGGGGCTGTTAATGGAACTTCTGTAAACTCAACAGCGCTTACAATTTCCAATACTGCTCCAACTACTCCAACTGACTTGGTTGCTGACAACAACAAGAAGGTTGGCGAAACAATAACAGCCGCTTGCACTGATAGTTATGATGCAGATTCTGACAGTATCACTTATTATTATGAATTCTATAATTTAAATGGTGCAAATACTACCCAAGCATATTCAACTACCACTACTTACACTGTGTTGGCAAGTGATGCTCATGACCAGTTAAGAGTTCGTTGTAAGGCAAATGACAGCACTGATGTGTCTGCTGAAGATGAAGTGAATGTGGACATAGCAAACACCGCGCCAGAAGTTCCAAGTGCGGTTAATATTGTTCCCACAACCGCTTATAAGAATGATACACTTAATTGCACTGCTTCTGGAAGCACTGACGCCGATGTTGACAGCATAACTTATTATTATAAGTTCTTAGACAATGATAATTCAACAGTGCTGCAGAACTGGAGCACTACTGCGACGTTTGATTGTAATGCAAATTCCGATTGTGTAAAGACAGATACCATTTATTGTAGGGCTCAGGCTTATGATGGAGCTGCTAATTCTTCATCATTTATTGAAACTACAAGGAGCATCAGTAATTCTGTGCCTTCAACAACTGCGCCAACATTAAGTCCTTTGTCTGCGTATAAGACAACTGGAATTATTAATTGCACCAATGCCAGCTTTACTGACAATGACCCTGCTGACACAGCAACGTGGCTTTATAACTGGTACAAGAATGGAACTTTGTTGTTGGCTAATACCACTAATTATTTGACAAATAATTCTTTTAACAAGAATGAAAACATAACTTGTCAGATAACTCCTAATGATGGGAGTGTTAATGGAACTTCTGTCAACTCAACTTCATTAACAATATCAAACTCTGTGCCGACAGCTCCAACTCTTGGAGCAAGCAATCCTAGCAGTGCTTCAAGGCAGACCTCCAACAGCGTAACCTTAAACTGCACAGGCAGCTATGATGCTGATGGAGACACAATATATTATGAGTTCTATGGAAATTCATCTGCAACAGCAGTTACTCCAAATGCTCTGCTGCAGAATTTAACATCAGACTCTTATGCCTGGACTACAACTGACGGCAATACATATTACTGGAGATGCAGGGCTAATGACGCTGCTGGCGGAGACAGTTCTTACACATTAATCAGTAATTTCAGCGAGAACCAGCCGCCTATTGTTGCTTCTGCAACAATTGCTCCAACAATTGCATATGCAAATGACACTTTAACCTGTGCTAATGGCACGATAACAGATGCTGAAGGAGATACAGTTACTGTCTTGTATGCTTGGTATAATCAGTCAGGTGTGATACCCGGAGCTAATAGCGCAACGCTTGCAGGCAGATTCCTGCACTTTGACAATATCACTTGCGGAATAAAAGCGAATGATACTTATCAGTTAAGCAATGAGACAAACTCAACTAAATTGGCAATTTTAAACTTTGTGCCTACACCGCCAACTATGACTACAAACCTTACTTTAAGAGAAACAAACCACACTCCAAATGTTAACTGGACAAAAGGAACTGATCCTGTAGATGGCGATACAATAACAACAATTGTATATGTTGGCACAACTGCGAGCCCGACAGCCCAGGAGGGAAATAATACGGGAACAGGGCTTGCAATCGGAAGCACAGTCACGCTTTCAGACGGCACAACATACTATGTAAAATTGATATCTTGGGATGGATATAATCTAAGCAGCAGCTACACAGCAGATGATGACTTCCAGATGAATGCACTGCCTTCAACAACTACACCAACAATAAGTCCGTCAACTGCATATGCATTCAATAACCTTACTTGCACATTCAATGTGACAGATGCACAGGCAGATACTTTATCAGTTACATGGAAATGGTGGAATGGGACTTCAGTTAATAGCACTTCAACTTTAAGTGTTACAAATAACACCCCAACAACAATTGCCCTTGGCGCAAATATAGCCAGAAAGGCAGAGAACTGGACTTGTGAAATCACGCCATATGATGGCTATGAGAACGGAACTTCCAGGAATGCAACTGCTGTGACAATAGTTAATACTGTGATGCAGATAAATTCAACCTTGCCCTTAGGCACTGTTACAAACAGCACTCCTGACTTACTTATTGTTACAAGCGAATATGCAACATGCAAGTATGACACGTCATTCAAGAGCTACAGCTTTATGAGCAGCACAATGACAGCTTCAGGGAATGCGATGCAGCACACAGGCGACTTGGGAACTCTATCTGATAGCATATATAACTATTGGGTGGCATGCAGCGACACAGCAGGCACCATAAAGGAATTCACAATAGGCTTCATTTTAGACACTGATGCCAACTTTAATTACACGCAGTGGCTTACGCCCATTTGGGATACCTTGTGGATACCTCCGCAGACAGTTTTGGAGAACATGAGTTACAGCAACTTTACTATCACCGCAATGCTGAATTCAATATCTTCAAACTACTCACAAGCGTTTTATTATAACGGAAGCGCATGGATTGGCTATAACAAAGCACTGCAGTGGGATTTGAATGCCCTGAGATATGTTAATAACACCAACGATAAGCCTTATTGGCTCAAGCTGAATGTTTCAACAAAGGACATAAGGTATCAGATATAAAATTTTTTTATTTTTTTTACCTTTGATTTTTAATATTCCTTGGGGGTCGAAAAATGAAGATGAAAAAAACAACATTGAGTTTAACAATCATGCTTGCGATATCCTTTATTCTATCATCATTTCTTGTCAGCGCAGTTCCTGCTGTCTGGTGCGGCTATGCTGACATTGGAGGAACTTATTCTTCTACAGGCACTGTAATTGAGGCATTTGTCAATAGCGGCGCAACTGCCGCCGGCACAACAAGAGTCGGGGATTATGGCATAACTGAAACTGGTTATTATCAAATCTATGTGGATGGGCATGACGGAGACAATGTTACATTTAAAATTTATGGAGTGGCAGCAAATGCTTCTGTGCAAACATGGCATCTAGGCTTTAACTGCCCTCCGTACCTGAATATTTCCATAAACAAGACTGCCACTGGCGGCTCCTGCAGCTACAGTGCAGCATGCTCTGGCGGCTATTGCTGTTCTGGTGCTACAGAATACACTAGCGGCAGCGGAACTGGAACATGCCAGGCAAGCGCCTGTTCAGCAGGCGAAGGAGGAACCTCAGGCGGCGGAGTTGAAGTAACCGGAGGCGGAGCAGTTGCAGCAGGAATTACAGAAACGCAGACTGTTGCTTCGGTGAGCGCAGGCTCTGCTGCAAGCTTCAAATTCACAAAGCTGGACAGCATTGGAATAACAGAAATAGATGTCAATGTCAATGCCAATAAGAAAGACATTAAACTCATTGTAAGCGAAACTTCAAAGCCGGCATTAGCAACAATTGCAATCTCTTCAAAAGACGGAGGCATTTTCAAATACATCAAGATAACAAAAGTGGGGCTTTTGGATTCTGAAATCACGAATGTTAAGATAAAGTTCAAGATTCCAAAATCATGGCTTCTCACGAACAATATAGACCCATCAACTATTACCCTGAAGCACCTCATTACATTAACCTGGGAGGACCTTTCAACAACCCAGATTAGCTCAGATTCAAACTATTATTATTTTGAGGCAACTTCTCTATCACTTTCAACATTTGCAATAGTTGGAAGGAAAATGGCAGCAGTAACACCAACTCCTGTTCCTACGCCTGCACCTCAGGAAACCCCTGCGCCAGAGGAAACTCCAGCTGTAATTGAAGAAGAGAGTGTGAAGAAACCGGTTTCATCCCTCCTTATTTTTGTGCTGATTATTGCAATCATAGCGCTTCTGGTGGTTATGGTTTATCTTACCCTCACCAAGAAGAAAAAGAGCTTTTGATTTTTTTTAAATTATTTTTTTAATATTTAATAATCCTTCTTATTCATAACCTAATGATGCATCTGCTTACGATGCCACCAAGAATGTATCGTTCTGCATTATTGATGATAATCCGAAAGAACACATGATGAATCCGTAAATTCTCACAGAGCGCACTGGACAGTCCCGCGTAAAATTTTAATAACCTCTTTGTTGCATTATTCTTGGTGATGTTTTTAATGATGCAGTCAGAAAAAATTGATTTATGCGAGAAGTTTTGGAATGATTGGCTCAAAGCGGATTCTGAAAAGCGCATTAATATGGTGCAGAAGACTTTGATTG
Source organism: Candidatus Woesearchaeota archaeon (assembly GCA_026394965.1). Taxonomy (NCBI): domain Archaea; kingdom Nanobdellati; phylum Candidatus Woesearchaeota; species Candidatus Woesearchaeota archaeon. The sequence goes on along the minus strand of JAPLZQ010000077.1, from coordinate 14,063 downwards.
CAAGAGAGTTATCTGATTATTTATTGTTAAGATTAGCTAATGCAAAAGACAGGTCTAAGATTAAAAAATCATTTATTAAGTGGACTGTCGCGAGGCAGGTTAATGATTATTTTGAGGATTTTGAATCTGTCTTGTTGTCAAAGAAGAGGTAGATTTAAATACTTGTAACATTATTTACAGCAATATGCTGATTTTGATGTTAAAATGAAGGGCTTGTCAGATAAAGAAATTGGAATTGTGTCTTTTTTGGAGTTTGAGCAGAAATATTTCTTTTCAAAAAAAGACATTAAAAATTTTTTCTCAACAAAGAACCAAGTAAGGCACACCATCCACAAGCTTCTCAAAAAGGAAAGAATTATTTCATTAAACAAAAGAAAATATTACCTTGTCCCAATAAAAGCAAAGAGCGGCAAATGGAGTGAGAATTCCTTCATGATGGCAGATGAAGTAATGGATGGAAAAAATTATTTTATCGGCGGATGGGCTGCAGCAAATTACTGGCGGCTTACAGATCAGGTGCCTATGAAGATAGAAGTTTATACAACTAAAAGACAGGGAACAAAGAGATTCCTCACTACAACAATCATTTTCAGAAGGACAACAGAAAAACGCCTAAAACAGGCAATTAAAGCAGAGGTTAATGGACATGAGTTTAAAATATTAAACAAGATTGAGTCTGAAAAATGGATGAAATCAAGGAGTTAAGAAAACAGGATTTTGAATTAATAATTGCGGAAAAAGGCTTTGATAAGCAGTTACTAGTAAAAGACTATTACATAACTGTGCTTCTTTACCTATTGAGAAACATTAAAGCGATATACTTCAAAGGGGGCACAGCACTTCAAAAGACAATATTGGATCATTCAAGAATAAGCGAAGACATAGATTTTACAATAACCGAGTCAATTGCAAATGTAAGAGAAGAAATAAACCAAGCCATAAATTCATCAAACTTGTTTGGAACAATAACTCATGACAAGAATGTAGACACATTTGTTAGGTTAATAGTGCCATACAATACGAGCTTTGGAAAAGGAGAAATATTCATAGATCTCAATGAACGAGGAAAACTATTGACCCAGTATGAAACACTCAAGATAAAAAACTTCTACCAGAATATTCCCCCATTTTCATTCCCTTGCCTTTCAAGGGAAGAAATGGTGGCTGAAAAGGTTGCTGCTGCAATATGCAGAAACAAGCCAAGAGATCACTATGATATCTACCAAATAATAAAAAACAAAATTCCAATAAACATGAAGATTGTAGAACAAAAATGTAAACTCTCAGATCATGAATTCAGCATCATAAAAATGTTCAACAACGCCAAAAAGCTAAAGAAAAGATGGGATGAAGACCTCGGGCCATTATTAATTGAACAAGTGACTTTTCAGGAAATGATGAAGACGCTTGCAAAGCACTTCAAGCTGAAGGATGAAAAAGAAAAGCTAAAAAATAACAGATAAACCATTTTCGCGCATCGACTTTTTAGAGTTGCCGGCATAAACTACGATTCCAGAAGAATAAGCACTTGAACTGCTTGAAATGAGACAAGCGGCGATTGCTGCGTTTGATGGACAGTTCAAAGATCGGAAAGATAAGTAAAGGCCTTTTCTGAGTGATGGCGAATTTATTAATAGCACCATTTGACTTTGAAAGAGAAAAAAGAAGCCTCATACAATATAGGACAATCGAAGGGGAAAAACAGACCAAAGCCAAAACATCGCTTCAAAGAGCCAAGGAATTCACAAATTAAATGGAAAAACTTCTCATAATCTAAAATTCTATTCGGAACGATTTTTTATGATATTTGGTATAGATTAATATAATTCGGAGTTTTTCCCCGGTAAAATATTCTCCTCATAGATTTCTTGTAATGTTTTTCTTTTGAAAAAATTTATAAAACTCTCTTTTAATATGCTTAAAATGAAGGAATTTTCAATAATAACGCCGAAAAGGACTTTTGTCCTAAGGATAAAATATCCTAAGTTAATCCTTCTGCTTCTTACCTTTGTCTTTGCTTATTTTATCTTCAGGAATAACTCTTTTCAGCAGTTTCATCGCGTAATAATCTCAGCAGGCTACCTTGGAACATTTCTCTCAGGAGTTTTCTTTGCCTACGGCTTTACAGCAGCGCCCGCAACAGCGATTCTCTTGATTCTTTCAAAAGAGCAGAATATCATTGCAGCAGGGCTGATCGCAGGTTTAGGCGCTCTTATCGGAGATTTAATAATATTCAATCTGATAAGAAGCTCATTTGCAGATGAGATGCAGGAGCTTTCACAGGAGAGGATAATTTCCCTTTTGAGCAGAAAAGGAGGGGTATTCAGCAAATACATCCTTATGGTTGTCGGAGGGTTTGTGATAGCATCTCCCCTTCCTGACGAAATAGGAGTTTATCTTTTTGCCGCATCAATGTCAGTTTCCCAGAAAGTTTTCTCAATATTCTCTTTCGTCCTTAACACAGCAGGAATCCTTGTAATTCTCCTGATAGGGAATTCATTGTGATTAAACATTAATTATTCTTCCGTGCCCGGGGTTTATCAGAATTTTATTCCCGATTTTGTCTTTTACTCCGAAATTCTCATGGAAGTGCCCGCACACGAGAAGTTTAATCCTGTTTTTTTCCATGAATTCCCGTATGTCGGAATTTCCTCTGTGCTCCCTTCCGAGAAGGTCAAGCCTTGTTCCTCTGGGAGGCGCATGAGTTATGAGAATTATCTTTTTTTTGGGATTCCTTCTTATTATTTCAGAGAACCCTTTTGCGGTTTCCCTGAAATCCCTCTCTCTTAGGGCAAAACCCCCTCCGCCGTATCCGAGAAAGATGCAGTCGTCAAATATGTATTCTTTCTTGTGCAGGAAAATCACGCTTTCAAACCTGCTGCATACCCTCTTGAGGTTTTCCGGGTCCTCATGGTTGCCATGAATTATTAAAACAGGGGTTTTTGAAGCTGAGATTAATGAAATGAGCTTTTCCAGATTAATCTGCATCTCTGAAATGTCCCCTGCGCATATAACAATGTCTGCTTTTTTTGATTCAGAAACAATCCTTTTCAGCGCGCTTATGCTACCGTGCGTGTCTACAAATGCAAGTATTCTCATGAAAAATCAGATGGCTTTCTCTTATATAAATATTTTTTTATAAAAGAATCCTGTATGCAGTTTCTGCATCTGTTCTTGCGAACAGGTTTATTCCCGGAGCCCCGTTTTCCTTAAGGTTCTGCATCAGTTCCCTTGCAATTCTTATCCCCTCTTCTTTTGGCTTATCGCTTTCGCATATTGCCTTTCTTATCTTCTCGGGAATCCTTACCTCCACAATCTCCCTCTCAAGAAAGCTTATTGCAGATGCGCTCAATATGGGAAGCACTCCAGGAATTATCGGGATTTCCCTTCCAAGCGCCTCATAAACTGAGTCCCTGTATCTGCAGTACATTTCGCAGTCATACACAATCTGCGTAAGTATGAATTCAGCGCCTGCCTCAACCTTTTTCCTTATGCCTTCCAATTCCTGCCCTGCATTTTCAGAGGGATTTTTCAGGTCAATCGGGATTAGAGGATGCCCTGCAGCGCCTATGCAGAAATCTGTTTTGTAATCGTTTCTGTGCTTTTCAATCTCCTTTTCAGTGAACAGCTTTTCCATGTAGCTTGTTGGAAGAGCGCAGTTGAGTTTTTTTATGTCGGCTATGAACTCGTAGGAATTTTTGTAGTCAGAAACCTCGTAAAATTCAGGGAACACTTCCTTTTTCGGGGAATCCCCCTTTATTACAAGGATGTTTTCAATCCCAAGGTATTTTGCAGCCATAAGCTTTCCGTAAAGGTCAATTCTGTTTCCGTCCCTTATCCTGAAATGGCATATGGGCTCTGCATTTCCCCTCTCTTTCAGGATTCCTGCTGCATAGTGCGAGTCCATCCTCGGCTTTCCGCCGGGATTATGGGTTATTGCAACAAAATCCACAAGGGATTTCACTTTCTCAACTTCAGAAATCAGATTTTCAAGCTCAGTTCCCCTGGGAGGGCTGAATTCAACTATCCTTGCAAATCCCTTTTCCTGCAAAACTTCTGTTAGTTTCATTTTTTCTGAACCATTATGATTCCCGAAACTGATTTTCTCGGGCTCATGTAAAATGAGTCATTGAGAGTTATTCCGGCAATCTCTTCTGCCTCTTCCCTTCCGATAATATCAAATATGTTTTTCTGCTCTGACAAATCCCAGCCAGGATATCCCGGGCTGTATCTTCTCTTTTCAGGAAGATTTTTGGGAGAAAGCGCTTCATGCATAATCTCAACAGCACAATCAGCTGACTCAGAGCCGATTGCATCGTAGATAAGGCTTTCCAGGATTTTTCCCTCTTCTGAAAGTTTTTGTGAGTAATCCTCAAGCATTCTTCCTATTGTTACAGCAAAAACAACTGCACTATCCTGATTTGCAAACTTCTCTGCAAGCAGGATGCTTTCCACGAAAATGTTTTTTTCGGAAAAATACAATCTGTTTTCAAGCTGCCTTATGCTTTCCAATGAATAAACTCCTTTTGGTTTTATGTAATACTCTGCTTTTTTGTAGAATCCCTCAAGAAAATTCTCTATTGATTCCTCTTTTCCATCAGGAGAATTCACTCTATCATTTGGTTTTGCCCTTATCCTGACAATTACGTCCCTCTTGTCAGGAAGAACGCTTATTCCTGAAAAATCAAACTCGAAAAGGTTGCTCATTTTCCAATCACCCTTCCGAATTCTTTGACAGCTGAGAATGCGTCTTTTGCATATCCGTCTGCTCCGATTGAGGAAGCATATTCGCTTGTTACAACTGCGCCCCCAACCACAACCTTGCATCCTGCCCTATTTTTTATTTCTGACACAGAGCGCTCCATGCTCGGAAGGGTTGTTGTCATGAGCGCGCTAAGCCCTACTGCATCTGCACGATTTTCATATGCGCTTTTTGCTATCACTTCAGGAGGCACATCTTTTCCGAGGTCAATTAATTCATAGCCGCTGCTTTTCAGGAAGAACCCTACAAGATTCTTTCCAATCTCGTGGATATCCCCTTTTACAGTTGCGATTACTATCTTTCCCTTGCACTGCCTCTCGCCGGATATTGCATTTTCAACTGCAGAAGCGCATTTCTGGAATGCCTCTGCAGAGAGCACAAGATTGATGAGCGAGTATTCCTTTTTCTCAAAAAGCTCTCCTGCCTTTTCAATTGCAGGCATCAGCATCTCTTCAAGAATCTGCTTTGGAGGGTATTTTGAAAGTGCCTCTGATGCAAGAGATTCAATTCCTGCGCTTCTTCCGAAAAGGACTGCGCTGTAAAGGGTTTTTTCCTCTTCCTCCCTTTTCTTCCCGAACATTTCAAGGTAGCGCGAGAATTTCTCATCCCTCCCTGAGGCTGCTGCTGCTGAATAGAATGATTTGACTGTCTCAATGTCAGATGGGTTTATGATTGCCGCATCAAGCCCCCTTTCAATTGCGATTGTCAGGAAAGCCCTGTTGATGTTCTCGCGTTCAGGCATTCCAAATGATGCATTGCTTATTCCAAGGGATGTTTTCAAGCCAAGCTCGCTTTTTATCCTTGAAAGCGCCTTTAATGTCTCGTTCGGGTCATTTGTTGCAACTGACATTGTGAGAGGGTCAATTATAATCTCGCTTTCCCTTATCCCGTAATTCTTCAGTTCAGAGACAATCTTTTTTGCTTCAGCAACCCTGCCTTCGCACTTTTCAGGAATCCCATTTTCGCCCAGGGAAAGCCCGATTAGGAGAGCGCCGTATTTCTTTGCAAGCGGAAGGATATTTTCCATGCTTTCCCTTGTTGCATTGACTGAGTTTATAATCGGCTTTCCAGGGCAGCTTTTCAGGGCAGCTTCAATGACTTTTGGGTTTGGCGAGTCAATCATCAGGGGAATTCCCCTTTTTGAGAGCGCAAGCACAGCATTTTCCATGTTTTTTATCTCATCAGAGCCGGGAACAGAGACATTAACATCAAGAATCTGGGCTTTTTCCTCCTCCTCGGAAATCCTTACCAGCTCTTCAATACTGCCCATTTTCAGTTCCTCTGAAAGCTTCTTCTTTCCTGTGGGGTTTATCCTTTCCCCTATTATAACAGGGAATTTTCCGATGTAAACTGTTTTTGAGGTGCTTGCGCATTTTGCAATTGATGAATCAGGCATTTCCCTCTCTTTTGGCTTTTTTCCGCTGTATTTTTCAGAGAGCAGTTTTATGTGTTCAGGGGTTGTTCCGCAGCATCCGCCGATAATATTGACTCCTAAGTCAAGGAATTTTCCTGCAAATCCGCAGAAATCCTCTGGCGAGTCAGTGTAAGAGGCAATTCCGCAATCATTTTTTGGAATCCCTGAATTTGGCTGCATTGAGATTGGAAGGCTTGAGAATCTGGATAGTTCTTCTGCAATGGGAATCATTTCTTTTCCGCCGTATCCGCAGTTTGCCCCGATAACATCGCATAAATTCTCAAGGATTGCGCATGCAGTTTCAGGATTTGTTCCAGTAAGGGTTTTTCCGCCAAGCTCGTATGACAGCTGGCATATTATGGGAAGGGAGAATTCGCGTGCGGCAATTGCAGCTGCCTTTGCCTCAAAAATATCAGCCATTGTCTCTATTAAGATGATGTCAGCGCCTGCATCTGAAACATATTTTATCTGCTCTAAAAATGAGGAATATGCCTCGTCAAATGAGAATTCCCCAATTGGCTTCATCAGTTTTCCTGTAGGCCCAATGCACGCTGCAACATACTTTCCCCCTGAAGCTTCCCTTGCAATCCTTATCGCTTCTCTGTTTATCTTTTCAGAGAGCCCTTCAAGCCCGAATTCAGAAAGCCTTATCCTGTTTGCCCCGAATGTGTTTGCCTTGATGACATCTGCTCCTGAAACAGAATATTCTGAGAGTATCCCTCCTATTATTTCGGGATGAATTATGTTATAGTATTCAGGGCACTCGCCGATTTTAAGCCCTTTTTTCTGGAGTTCAGTCCCCATTGCTCCTGAAAATATCATTATCCTTTCTGAAAGCTCATCCAAAAATCCAGCCATTTCCTTTTTTCCTCTAAATTAAACTACTGACTTTTCAATTAAGCGCGTATTCCCTTATTTTCCTTTAATTTCCTTTCAGTTAAATATTGTTTTGAAACTATTATTCTTATAAGAATAAGGGCGGAAAACAGATTTAGGACAGGGAGATATAAGCGTTTGGCTGTTTTCACATTATAATCAAAAGAAGTTAAGTTTTGAGGGCAGCCCCAAAACTCAATGCTGCAAATTCCAGTTTATCGTTTATGATGATTTCAGAGGGCGCTTTGATTACCAGCCCGGCGTATTGCAGGCGTCATCAACGACTTTTTGTAATCCCTTGTCATTCCCAAATGTTTGGTCAAGAGTATCCATGTTCATAGTTCCTTTTGGAAAATAACAGTCAAGATTCAAAACATTGTTTATCTTTCTCTGGAAATGGCAAGTTTCATTCACTATTCCCAGAACTGTTAAATCAATGTTTGAGCCGTCTGAGCCCGTCATTTTAGCAGTTACAGGCAGGCATTGATTCATTCTACTTATGAAACAAGAAGGGTCTTCTGTTTTACCGCAATTAACCATCTCATTTTCATCAGCAGATATCTGCGTTTCTTTTTGCGCGCACCCCAATAAAAATATCATTGCAAGGATAAGTGTAAGAAAGACAAATTTATTTTTTATATTAATCAAGTCAATCACCCAATGTATAATTTACCTTATTACCCTTATAAATTTTTTGCTTCGTTTGAATCTGCGTAAAAAGTCAGGGCTTTTCCCTACTTTCTACACAAAGCCCGTTTTATCGTTAAATTTATATATCCTGTGACTGTCATTTAACTTTCATTCTGGGAAAGAGAGGGGAAAGAGCGGAATAGGCGCTTTTGTTTTTTTGTCAAATTTAAACATTAAAAGGAGCGGACAAGAGTTCAATCTTATCATGCAAACTGGTTAAAATGGAAGATATTGATAATGATGGTATGAAAAAGGAAATTTTGGAAGAGGGACTTGAGGATACTGTTGAGAACAACCTTGACAACAGCAGGGCTGAGGAGCTTGAGCTCATGAATGAGGCAAAGCTTGAGATTTTCACAGAGATTCTTCCCACTTATGATGTGAGCCGGGTTAAGGAAATATTCAATGACAATCCAGGCAAAAGCGTTTATGTTTATTCAAACAGCGAGGTTGGAACCCCAACTCAGCCGGGGTTTTTCTCAAGGTTTGCACCTTCTGTGGTTTTTGCAATAAACCTCGGGCTTCCCAGGGAAGAAAAAAGGATACTCTACTCAAAAGGAAGATTCGGCTATGGGATAAACAAGCTTGCATATCTCCTTTCAACAATTGACAAGTCAATAATGTTCGGGCATGCTGGAAAGAGCCAGATGATGAGCAAGATTCACAATCTGAATTCAGTGTGCGGAATTCTTGACAAGCCAGAATTTCATATGGATGAGCTTGATGAGTCAGTTGATTATTCTATGGATGAGGTAATCTCAAACCTTATCGCTGTGAAGAAAAGGGCTTCTTCCCTTTTGCGTGAGCTTGAGATTGTCCCAAGCGGCTCAGAGGAAAAGCGCCTTGTCGAGCACCATTTCAGCTATCCTGCCTGGTTCAGGGAGAAGTTAGGGGATAATCTGGAAAACATTCTCCTCTACGGCTCAAGCGCAACAGGAGAGGGAAATGACTTTGACAACATATTAATTGTTGATGAGCTTAATCCTGAAATCTACGATAACCTTGCAAACACAAAGCCCCATGAGTCAGGAAAGCCAGTTGGAGGGCTTTTTATTGAAAGCGACATCTTCCAGAAATACATGGTGTGCAATGCAAATAACAGAATTGTTGCAATCACAGGAAAGCTTCTCCTGGGAAACAAACTCTGCATGCCAATTGATGATGATTATGTGATAACCTTAAAGGAGCTCCATCACGCAGCAATGGGGACTATGCAGCTGCGCTCAGCAGTTAATCTTGTATTCAAGCGGGGAGAGGATGTTTTTGACAAGGAGGGACTTTTTGAGTTTTTCATGAAAATTCCGAGGTTCACACTCGGAGCATTCAAGGCGCTTGAGACCTACAAGAAGACAGGAAAATACAGGTTTTTTGAGAAGGAGCCCCTGATGGAGATACTCTCATCAGAATTCAGCTATTCAATCCCGAAGCTAAGGAACGATTTGGATTACATAAAATCCTCATTCCTTCTTGCAAATGAGATTAATTCAAGAATAATCTCAAATTATTTTGACAATGAGCTTGTTAAGGAGGAGGATGAGTTTCTTTTCCCTGTTTATGGAAAAATGGGAAACATTGCATTATCGGTTATGAATGGCAGGAGTGTTCGGATATTTGACCCTGAGAGAAATACGGAAATCGGGGATATAATTCCCGGAAAGGTAATCTCATACAGTAACCCGATTGTTGCAGAGCGGCTTTAAGATTTAAATTTTCTTTGATTATTTTTTTAGAACTCATTCAGGTGCTGTCCTGTAATAGTCCTCGAGAACAATCCTGTCTATTTCCTTCAGGTTTCTTGCTGTGTAGAACCTGCCCTGCCCAATTCTTGCAATCTCCTCTGCAAGCTTCTTTCCCTTCTTGTCCAACTTTATCCCGATTATTGAGACAGTGACATCGCTGCTCCTTGCAGCAGATGCCGCTTTTATTGTCTCTTTTTCAGGCTCAGCTCCCTTGGTAGGCATTGCATCTGTTATCAGTATCAGGTGCTTTGTGACATTTGACTTGTCAAATGAGAATACTCTTGCTGCCTCATTTATTGCCGCTGAAATGTCTGTCTCACCATAAGGTTTCACGTTTGTAATCCCCTTTAGAATCTGGATGAAGTCGTTTGTGGGCATTATGGACTTCTTGATTTTTGTCCCGAAAACTATTACTCCCACTTTGTCCCTTTCTATTACTGCCTTATAAGCAAGGGCAATCCCTGCTTTTTTTGCCTGCTCCATCTTTTCTCCGTGCATGCTTCCTGAAGAGTCAAGCCCGTAGATTATCTTTATTGCCCCCCTTCCCTTCTTCTCAAAAACCCTTAAATCTTCTCTTATGATTTCAGAATGCCCTCTTCTGAGAGCCATTTTTACGCTCTGCGAAATTGACAAATCCTGATACCTGTCTTTCCTGTAGTTCCTTGTGTCCTCGTTTGTTCCGTAGGGAGATTTTTTCTTTGAAACTTTTTTCCCAAGAAGCCCTTTTGCAACTATTGTATTCAGCTCTTCAATATAATCTATCAGAGAGGCAAGCTCAATCCCCTTTTCAGTAAGGGCATCCTCATTTATGAGCTCGTGCTGCTTCATGAATTTAAGCGCCTGCTCAATCCTGCCTTTCAGCTCTCTTTGGAATTCAGGAATCCTTATGTTCTTCTCAACATAGCTTTCAGAAAACCCGGAAATCTCCCTGATGAAGCCCTCGCCGTACATCTCCTTTGTCATGCTGTAATTCTTGACAAGCTCCTCAAACAGCTTCTCGGGGTTCAATGGAATCCTGTAGTCCAGGGACTGGGAGGCAATCTTCCCCTCTTTTATTATCTCCTTGTCGTTCTCAAGCACTGAGTGCATTAATCCAGAATCCAGAAAATTGAACTGCAGCTTTCCGTTAAGCTCTTCTATATGCTCTCTTTTCGGAGGCAGTTCCTTTGGTGCTGTTCCTGCTGAGTCAAAGATAACCACCCTTTTCAGCCAGTTCATCCATCGCCTGCCTTATCTCTTTTTTTATCAGCTCTTCTGTTGTAGTTACAAACCTTATTGCAGGCTTAAGGGTAATCCTGTGCGACAGGACAGAAACCATAACCTCCTCAATGTCATCTGGCTCAACTGATTTTCTGCCTTTCAGATAGGCGTTTGACTGCGCCCTCTCATACACGCCTATTGAAGCCCTGACGCTAGGCAATTTTTCAAGGTCCTTGTTTGTCCTCATATTCCTTATGAATGAAATCACAAACCTAAGGAGCTTTTCAGGGAAATCAATTATCTTCTCGCCCTTTTCCGAAACTATCCTCATTTCAGTTTCAAGCTCTTCAGGATAACTCATGTATGCAAAGTCAAACCTGTCCAGAAAGACATCTGAAAGGGGTTCAGTGCTCCTGTCATCAGGGTTCATTGTTCCTATGAATATGAAATTCACCGGGAAATCTATCTCATAGCTGCCTATTGTGATTTTTCCCTCTTCAAGAACCTGCAGAAGCGCGTTCTGAAGCTTTTCAGGGCACCTGTTGACTTCGTCAAAGAAGAGAATGCCGTTGTTTGCCTTGAAAATCTTTCCCGGAGAGAATGCCTCAACAGAAAGAGGGCCAAACTTCATGGCTTTTATCGGGTCAATGTCCCCCAGAAGGTCTTCGGGAGTGAGGTCAGGGCTTCCCTGGATTCTCACAAACCTTTTTTCGCCGGGAATCTTTTTTGACTTAACCTTTCCCTTGGCATTAAGGCATTCGGGGCATATCGGCTCTTCTGGAAGGCAGTTGTAAGGGCAGTTATTTACAGTGATTTCAGGAAGGAGCTTTGCAATGTTCTTTGCAAGCGTTGTCTTCCCCACTCCTGGAGGCCCGACTATTATCATGTGCCTTCCCATAAGGAGGGCTGACTTTATGTCCTCCTTTGCCTTATCCTGTCCGAGAATGTCAGTCAGATTATCCTTGCCTAAAAAAGCCTTCTTGAAATGTTCCCTTAGCATAGTGCTCTGGGGCTGTATTTCTGTTTATAAATTTTTCCCGGTAAACAGATGTTCCCAAAATCCAAAACCTTTTTATTCATGCGTTTTCTCTTTTCGCTTTGATGGAAATATTATCTATTGACGGCTCAATGGGTGAAGGCGGCGGACAAATTCTAAGGACTGCCCTGTCCCTTTCCATGCTAACTAAAAAGTCGTTTCAGATGGTTAACATCAGGAGCAACAGGAAAGAGCCCGGGCTTAAGGCGCAGCATCTTCATGCAATAAAGGCATTAATGCAGGTTTCGGAGTGCAAGTGCCAGAATATGTTTGAGGGCTCTCCATCAATTACTTTCTTCCCAAGCGAAATAAACAAATTCAATCTTACTGTTGACATTGGAACAGCAGGCTCAATCACCCTTCTTCTTCAGGCAGTTCTTCCGGCGCTCATGTTTGCCCGGGAAAAAACAAGAATCACAATAAAAGGGGGCACAGATGTTTCCTGGTCAATTCCATTTGACTATTTCAATAGCGTTCTTGCTCCTCAGATAAGAAGGCATTGCGGAATTGAGCTTCGGCTCGTAAAGCGCGGCTATTACCCAAAAGGCGGCGGTATTGTTGAGGCAGAAATCAGCCCGAGAATAAGCCTTTCTGAATTCCCTGATTTCAATTCCTTTCTGGAAAGGGTTAGGCGCCTTGAGAGGTTTGAGCTTGTGGAAAGGGGAAACCTTGTGTGCATAAAAGGGGTTTCACATGCCTCATCTGCGCTTGAATCAGCAAGGGTGTGTGAGAGGCAGGCTGAGATTGCAGTTCTGCAGCTGAAAAAGCTCGGGCAGCCGATTCAGATAAAAAAGGAATACTCAAATTCAGAGAGCATTGGTTCCGGACTTTCCCTGTTTGCATTTTTCTCAGAGCACAGGAGCTCAAATGATTTCAATTCAGAGCATCCGATAATCCTCGGCGCAGATTCGCTCGGAAAGCAGGGCAAGCCCGCCGAGGATGTTGCAGTTGAGTGCGTGAATTCTCTCCTTTCTGAGATTGACGCTAATGGCTGCGTTGACTCCCACCTTTCAGACCAGCTAATCCCGTTCCTCGGGCTTTTCGGGGGCATGATGAGAATTTCAAAAATCACAGAGCACCTTAAGACGAACATTCTTGTTACAGAGGCATTCCTTGGAAAGTGCTTCAGGATTGATGAGGAAAACAGGATTATAAGCACAATATTCTGAACCGCTTTTGCCCCCACCAGGTAATCAATCTCTTTTTTATGCGAAAAATATTTAAGGGCAGTTCTCTTAGTTCCTTTTATAAATTTCTAAGGGGGGTGGAAAGTATGGGTTATGAAAGAGAAGGAGAAAAGCGCAGAACAAAACTTTCAACGGTCATTCCAGTAATCATTGCTATTGCCGGAGCGAGTTTTGGAATTTATCAGTGGATGTCTGCAGATGATGCAAAGAAGCATTATTCTGAGGCACTAACCCAGAATCAGGAGTATGTGCAGACAATTGAAACAAAGGATGCAACAATTTCCTCGCTTGAAGAGCAGCTTGCCAAATGCTCAGAACAGGAAGAGAAGCCCAACTACAAAATAGGTGTCCTGAACCTTCCGGGCGAAGGAATGCTTAATGACACAAGAGCGTATGTAAGGAGCGTGTTGGGAAGCACTTATGATAAGATGTCCAACCCAGCGGGTTATCATCTCCTGCACGATTATGCCTATAAAGTTTATGATGCCCAGGGAATCCTGCAGGAAGACATGGGAAAGATTACAAGGAACCTTCCTGACGGCTATTCCTTTAAGATGCCTGAGCTGACTTTATCTGAAGAAGCGGGAAAATGGCGCCTTTTGGGAAACTATGAAAAGAAGGACGGGACAATAGAGGATTTTGTCCTTAAGCAGGAAAACTATTGAGCTATTATTTCGTTTTTCTTATTTTATTTTTTCTTTTTAATTTCGTCACAGGCAAAATACGAATCCATTTTTTTTATTGAAAAAATATTTAAAGTTACCTTTCTTATAATCTTTTTTGAGAGGCTGATTTATTATGGAAGAAAAAGACAATCTTGAGGCAATCTGCGATTTTTATTTCGGGAAAGATAAAGAAAAAATGTATTCTCTCCTGAAGGATTTCATCTTTCTTAAGATTCCTGTTGAGCCGGATAAGCCGTACCAGATTGCATGCGATGCAACAATTTTGAAGAATTACCTTGGGAGCAGCGCAATCAAGTATAAAATGGCGGGCTTTGTTGCACTGCTGAATGCAGATTATTCCATGGCAGAGCAACACCTTCATGAATATGTTGAGAAGGCAGGGTTGAATGAAGGCGAGGCATCAAAATACGCAACGATTCTTTCAAACAAAGAGAAAGTTCATGATGTATTGCAGGAATACTTTAAGCCCCAGA
>JAPLZQ010000076.1 GCA_026394965.1 Candidatus Woesearchaeota archaeon | reverse complement strand
GAGTGCCGCGCTTCAGCAGGAGTGTGCGATGTTGAAGAATATTGCTCAGGAACATCCACATTATGCCCGGCTGACAATTTCCAGCCTTTAGGAACATCATGCAGCGATGGAAATTTCTGCAACGGAGCTGAAACCTGTAATGAAGGAATATGCATTTCAGGAATCGCTGTTGACTGCGCTGCAAATGATGTTTTGGCAGTCTCTTCCTGCAACAATAATCCCGACGGCAATCCACTTACCTGGGATTTCAGAGATTCTTTTGCATCAAGCTGCGATGAAATTTCAGATTCCTGCACTCTCGGAAGCACAGATATTACTCATTCGTGCAGCATCAGCTCCTGCGGAGCTGAATGCGATGAGCAAAATGCATGCTTGGACAAATGCTCTGGCAATTTGAAATACGCAGGAGGAATATGTGATTACGCCAATTCCTGCGCCTGCTCATATGATGTTGAGAATTGCGATTTACAAGACGGATGGTATGACACAGGCAGCAGCAGATGGATAAACTTTGAACAATGCAAGCAAAAAGAGCAGAAAGCGCAGGAAAGCAGGGATTATTCCTGCAGTTTCGCGCTTTCAGTGAGCTGCACTTACATAATAACAAGAAACAAATGGGTTGACACAGGCGTAATAAGAAACAAGCAGCAGGGGAGTTCCTGCAATGACGCCTTATGGTGCTCAGGAACAGACAAGTGCGACGGATTGGGAAACTGCATCCAGGCAACTGAAAGATGCTTGCCATATAATAATGCAGAAATAGCAACATGCAGGAATAATCCGGACAATAATAGATATACCTGGGATTATCTGCCTGCATTTAAATCCCAATGCGATGAAACCAATAGGATATGCACAAGATCTTCTTATCAGATGACTCACATCTGCGACACCGCCAACTGCAATGCAGTGTGCATTGCCGGCGATAAGCAGAGCGAAGTATGCGGACCTGCCCAGATTGGAGAGTGCAAGCAAGGCATTCACACAAGGGAATGCACCCCATCGTGCGTATGGGGCTCATGGAGCGAATGCGCTGGAGCAGCATATCCTGCAAAAGAAATATGCGATGCAAAAGATAATGACTGCGACGGCTCTATAGATGAGGGCTTTGACTCAGACAAGGACGGGGTTCCAGACTGCGCTGACAGATGCCTGAACACTCCCAAGAGAACAGCAATTGACAGCGTAGGATGCTCAGCAGAACAGTTCTGCAATTTGATAAATACATTAAATCCAACTGGACTCGCTCAATGCCCGCTTGCAGACTGGAAATCCAACGAACCCAATTCACCAAATGACTGCCATGTTATTACTGTCAAAAAAGGACGTTTATCAGAAACAAGATGCAGCGCAGCTCCAGATGCAAATTAAAGCATTCACATCCATTAGTTAAAAAAATGAAAGACAAGAAATCTTAATCTGCATAAGGACAAAAATATTTAAAGGGGGCATAAAACCTTCTCAAAATTACGGGGCTGTAGTATAACTTGGTTAGAATCCCAGGTTCGGGACCTGGTGATCCGTGTTCGAATCACGGCAGCCCCAGAATTTTTTGCAAAAAAATTCAGTAAAAGCAGTCAAGTGGGACATTGCTTCGCAATTCCCACGAAATATCTGAAACTAATTTGCAAAAAAATT
Source organism: Candidatus Woesearchaeota archaeon (assembly GCA_026394965.1). Taxonomy (NCBI): domain Archaea; kingdom Nanobdellati; phylum Candidatus Woesearchaeota; species Candidatus Woesearchaeota archaeon. The sequence goes on along the minus strand of JAPLZQ010000076.1, from coordinate 2,722 downwards.
CAGTAAAAGCAGTCAAGTGGGACATTGCTTCGCAATTCCCACGAAATATCTGAAACTAATTTGCAAAAAAATTCAGTAAAAGCAGTCAAGGAGGGCATAAAGCCCTGTGAAATAATTCTAAAAAGTAGTCACTTAATAATAGTTACACACAGAAAGATTTAAATAATAGCGCAAATTATCCCATCTCATATAAAGGTCGGAAAGATGATAAAGGAATTTGACTACAACCATTATGATTACAGAACTCTTGAGGAACACCTCAAAGGAAAAGGTTATATTGAAGAATATCCTGGAGTTGGCGACGATTTCTTATGCGAGGAACAGCACATATTTCTTGAAGAGGCAAAAAGGTGCAGCCTAAAGTATCTGGGAATAAACGGCAATATTGTCCAATATGAGATAGAAAGGGAGCCTGAAAGGATACCAATGCTCAGGTTTGAGAAATGCATTGCTGATTCGTTGAGGGCTTTTGTGCTTAGCGAGGCCACTAAAAGAACTGTAAAAGCGCTTTATGACAAAGGGGAAAAGACAAGAGAAAGAACATCACGTTCAATAGGCAACATTGAAAAAATTCTTGATGAAATAGAGAGGAAAAGCAAAAGAGTTAAAGAATCTGGCCTTCTTGAAGTTTCAGACTGCGAAGAAGAGTAAAAAAATATTAAAATTCTTTAAAGCATTGCAAGATGCCCGGTTATTGTGTCAATTTTGCTGCTTAATGCAGGCCCAATCCCCACGCAGCTCTTGGTTCCCGGCTGGAGGAAAGTTCTTCCGGCATCAATTATGAGAACAGCGACAAGCCCCTCATCCTTTGCCATCTGGAAATATCTCAGGAGCTCCTTTTCAGTCTCAACTTTAAGGATAACCTTTTTCCCCCCGTTTGAGTGCCAGTTTTCCAGAATCCTCTTGTCAGTATTCAATGCAGCATCAAGAGAGGCATGGCTCACCTGCGCAGCAAGCTTGCCCTTCGGCATGTGAAGCTCATTCCTTACTATTATTACCTGTTTGTATTCAAGTTCGCTGTTTTCCCGTTCCATTTAGGGAGGAAGTCAAAAGGGGTTTTATAAATCTATCGCAAAGAACTATTCCTTAAAGAGAAATAATCAGTATACATTTTAATATATCCCATTTTTTCAAGGCAGAAAACATCTTTATTTTCAGCAATGTTTAAATACTCAATAATAAAAAATAAGCTCATTAGCTTAGAAGGCTAAGATTAGAAAATGTTGGATAACAGATTTAAAAAAAGGCTTTTTCTAAAGTGCTTTTGTGATTTGTTTTCTGGCATTTTAAAACAGGACAGGGTGTAAGTAAATATGCGAGATAGAAATTATAGCTCGGAAAGCTATGAAGAAGATAGCGGGAATAGAAGGAATTTCAGGGGAAGAGACGGCGGAGACAGGTTCAGCGGCGGAAGCAGCATGACTCCCCCAGTCAAGGAAGGAGAAGAGCTTGACGTAACAATTGAAGCAATAGCCGCAAAGGGAGACGGGCTTGCCAAAAAGCAGGGCTTCGTAATCTTTGTTCCAGGAACAAAAGAGGGGCAGAATGTAAGAATCAGGATTACAAGAGTTCTCAGAAGGCTTGCTTTCGGAGAGGTAGTCGGAGCAGCATCAGCAGCTCCTGCTGAAGAAAAAAAGAAGGACTCAGAGGATTTCGGGGAAGAACCCAAAAAGGAAGAAAGCGAAAAGAAGGATGAATCTGCGGAATCTGAAGAATCCGAAAACCTTGAAGCTGAAGATTCAGAGAATTTCTAAAACGCCAGGAATTTTCTGGCTTTATTTATTTTTTAATATTATGATTTTTTGACAGCATTATTCTTATTGACAATTCTTAAATCTGCGATTTAAACAAAATTGTTATTTTTGCAACTCTAAAATAGTAACTTTTATATATCTGTTAGCAAAATCATGAGATTATGAATCTCGATGAATTCTTAAATTCGCAGGAGGAAATTTATGATTCCTTCAGGGACATCTCCAATGTTGTTCAGTACGGGCTTTCCCCTGATGAAAATGCGCTTGGAACAGGCGGATACATTATTGCATTAAGGCATTCCCGTGCCATATCAGATAAGATAAGCGATTTTGCAAATCTTGTTTCAAAAGTTGTCCCTTCAATAGCATACAGCTCAGAGGATATCCACACCACTATCTCTGATTTTTCTGTAGGCATGAATTTTTCGCCGGATAATAAAGTCCTTGACAAACTCTGCAGCATTGTTAAAGCATCGCTTGCAAACCATGATGTTTCTGCCCCTGAAATTAATTACGGCAAATGGCTTTACAAACCAGATGCAGTGATTGTCCCAGGAATCCCTGATGAGAAATTCATAGAACTTTCAAATGCGGTTGTTGAAGAGGGGAAAGAAGCAGGGTATAATCTAAGAAATCCCTGGGGCGCCCACATAACCGCTCTTCGGATAACTGAAAAAAAGCCGGCAAATGAGCTTGCACAATTCTACAGCCTGGTGGAATTTGCTCCCATCATTGGTAAAAGCAGGGCTGAGTCGGTGGATGTGGGATATTTTTCCCTTGACAAAAACAGATTCTCATTCACTCCCTGCGAGAAATTCAGGATTTAGGAAATATTATACAAAAAAGGCGTTAAAACTCATTACAAAGAAATTCCAAAGGAATTTCTTGTGCCAAAATTCGCTTGGCGAATTTTTGGTACTTTAGTTGCGAGATACAGCGCCTTTTTGTACAACAAAATCCGAGATTTT
>JAPLZQ010000075.1 GCA_026394965.1 Candidatus Woesearchaeota archaeon | reverse complement strand
ATGGCTTGATAGAAAAATACAGAATGGAAGATGCAGAATACGCTGTTGTTGCAATCGGCTCATGCTGCGGGACAATAAGGACTGTTGTTGATGAGATGAGAGAAAAAGGGAAGAAATACGGCATGCTCAAGCTCAAATGCCTCAGGCCTTTTCCTGAAGAGGAAATGAGGGAATCCCTTTCAAAATTAAACGGGATTACTGTTCTTGACAGGAACATTTCCCCAGGAAGCCATGGAGCAGTTTATTCAGAGATAAAGGCGTCATTGAAGAATTCAAAAGTCAGAATCAACAATGCAATACTCGGGCTCGGCGGAAAGGACATAACCCAGGATGACATAAGAAATGCCTTTGGGATTTCAGAAAAGGAAGATGAAGCGGAAAAGTGGCTTATCTGAACTTATTTTTTAGAGTGAAATAAATGAAGCACCAGATTTTGAAAAATGAAGACATCGGCGAAAAATGCGTATACTGCAGCGCAGACATGAGCGCTGAAAAGTGGGATGCCAAATTTTCAGAGCATTTCACATACAAAAGCGCAGTGTGCGAAAAATGCGGCAGGGAAAACTGGATAAGGATAATACACGGCTCAAGGCACGAGCATTGGGCTGAAACAATTGACTCAAAGGTGCTTGAGCAAAGGAAAAAACAGGAAAACAAAAATGGCTAAAATGATAATGGGGCTTCCGGAAGAGGAATATTTTGCATCAGGGCACCGGGCATGCGCAGGATGCGGCGCAGCAATAGTCCTAAGGCACCTGCTTAAGGCAGCAGGAAAGAATACAATTGTTGTGAGCGCCACAGGATGCATGGAAGTTGTAAGCTCGCCTTACCCCGAGACAGCATGGAAAGTTCCTTGGATACATTCTGCTTTTGAAAACGCATCTGCAGTTGCTTCAGGAATTGATGCTGCTCTCAAAAAAGCAGGCAAGAGGGATAAAACCAACATCCTTGTGATAGGCGGCGATGGCGGCACATTTGACATAGGGCTTCAGTCCTTAAGCGGGGCAGCTGAGCGCGGAAACAAGTTCACATACATATGCTATGACAATGAGGCGTATATGAACACGGGAATCCAGAGGAGCGGCTCAACACCCAAATACGCATCCACAACAACGAGCCCATACGGAGAGAAGATTCACGGAAAGCAGCAGTTCAAGAAGGACATGCCTTTCATACTTGCAGCACACAGCTCATACTCCGCAACAGCAAACATCTCAGAGTTCCAGGACTTTTTCCAGAAAGTCAAGAAGTCATTCTCGCGCCCGGGCTTAAGCTACATACAGGTTTTCTCGCCATGCCCGACTGGCTGGAAATACCCAACAGAGCTAGGAATAAAGATTGCAAAGCTCGCATTTGACTCAAGGGTTACCCCGATTTACGAGATTGAAGGAGGAGTTCTCAAAATCACAAGGGAAACTCCAAAGCCAGTTCCTGTTCTGGACTACCTGAAGTCCCAGAAAAGATTTGAGCTTAATGAAAAGGAAGCGGCAGAAGTTCAGGAATATGTTGACTCTGAATGGAAGAGGATAAAAAGCCTAAACGACTCAAAAATCAAGATTTTCTGATTAAACAGTTTTTTATCTTTTTCCTTTTTCCTTTTATCTTATCAGCGTGCCCTCAAAGCTTTTATGCAAGAGAAGGCGATTGAGGTTCTTGAGATTTTTTCCAACAATAAACACTTTCATCTTCAGCCTCTCGCAGGCTCTGCTTGCAACAGGGTCAAAGGGCATATTGAGCCCGGGGTCCCACTTTTTCCCGACAATCTTCCTGAAATCCTTCCATGAAATCTCCCTTATGAGCTTGGCATCAGAGAACTTGTTCGGATCCTTGTCATATACATAAGAGATGTTGCTTATGTTTATTATGCTCTTAACTCCGAAATTTTTTGCAAGTATAACAGAATCATAATCTGTGCTGCATCCCGGCTTGTAGCCTGCTGCAATAATGATGCTTTTCCTGAATTTGACCCTTTTATTGGGATTTTTCACAAGCTCTGCGTTTGAGTATTCCTTGAATATTGTCCTTAGAAGATGGGCATTAAGCCTTGTTGAATGTATCCCAAGCCAGTCTTTGTCTTCAGGGCTTACTGAAACTATCTTTCCTGCAGCGTCCATATAATTCCTGGCAGTCCTTCCCCCTCCCGCTATTATTATGAATTTTTTCCCCTTTCTTGCATGCGAGATTATGAGCTTACGGAATTCAGAGAGAAAATCAACATCAATATTGTCAGGAACGATGGTTGAGCCTCCCAGTGAGAGCACGAATGTTTCATTTTTCATATTTGCACCTCAAATCAAACTATAAGCGCATGCAGTCCTTCTCGCGCCAGCACGCAATAAATCCGCTTTCATTAAGGCATCTTGAATATTTCCTTTTCAGCTCTTTCATTTCATCATAGTTTGTTCTGCACACATCATTCCATATGTCAATGTATACTGTGTCATACCTTTCTTTCGGAGCGAAATTGAATATGTCCGAGTGCTCTATTAATACTTTGCTTTCAAATTTAATCTGCGAAAGGATGAGCTCTATTATCTCAGGATGCTTCTCAACAATTGTTATTGAACTTATCTCCGGCTTTTTCTCAACAAAAAGCGCAATCAGCCCCAGCCCGAGCCCGCCTATTAAAACATTCCCTCTGCTCTTTTTTATGAATTCGTAATTTGTGTAAAATTCCATGGGAGTGTTTGACATCATCACATGGTTTGCTTTTTTATCGTAAAGATTCACATATTCACCCGGCTCAATTTTTCCATCGTAGAATCCTACCGCATTTGCATATCTTTCATATTTCTTTTTCCATTCAGGGCCATAGTCAATGACAATTTTTCTTATGGAGAACCTATTTCCGTCGCAGGCTTTATACCTGGATGAAAGCGCTACAAATTCATCTTTTTCAGAAACCTTTTCCAGCAAATCATCCAACTTCTCTTTTTTCATTATGCAGCGCCTATCAAGCTTACCCCGACAAGTATGAGAAGTATTCCGAGCCACTTCATGAGATTCATCTTTTCATGAAGGAACCTTATTGCAAGAAGGGTAACCCACACATAGGAAAAATGAATCATTTCTGATTTTGCTTCCAAATCCTATGCAGCTTATTCCTGAAAAAATCACAAAAATTCCGAGCCACTTTGACTGGCTCATGCTTTCCCCGAGAAATCTCATTGCAAGAAGATTAACCCAGATGAAGCCTGTTGAGACAAAAGGATACAGCACCGAGAGTTCGCCTTTCTTGAAGGCAAATATCATTATGACTGCTCCAATGAGGTAAGATGCAAGCCCGATGAAAAGATAATGGTTTGTCAGGAGCGAATTTATGTCAAGTGAAAGGGAATTTGAGGCAAGCTTGTAAAAAACCTGCCCTGCAGAAGTGAATAATGTGCATATAAGAATGAGGAATATTGCTGTAAGGCTCGTCTTCAAACAAATCACGTCTTTTTTCTTTTTCTCTTTATCTAAACTGCATTATCACCATTATTAATCTTTCTATTCCAGGCGATTAAAACATTTAAGCAAATAATGGGCAGATGGCAAATGGAAAGCTTTTTATCCCTGTTCTTCAAAATCATACTAAAAAGAGGTGTGGCATTTGGAAAGCACTTGTTATCTTAAAAGCGCTGAGGAAACAATTTCTTTACTGAAAAGCTCAAATGAGGGGCTTTCAGAGAATGAAGCCAAATCCAGGCTCTCCAGCTTTGGGCAAAATGTCCTGAAAGCAGAGAAGAAGATAAGCTCGCTTAAGATATTCCTCGGGCAGTTTAATGATTTCATAATAATGATAATGTTTGCTGCTGTTCTAATATCCGCAGCAATTGGAGAGTATGTTGATGCAATTGTTATTGCAGTTATCCTTTTCCTAAACGCAATGCTTGGATTCTTCCAGGAATACAAGGCAGAGCGCTCAATAGAAGCGCTGAAAAAGCTTGCAAGCCAGAAGGCAGTTGTAATAAGGGAGGGAAAGCGCACTGAGATAGATGCATCGCTTCTTGTTCCGGGAGACATAGTTCTTATTGAAGAAGGGAATGTTATACCTGCTGATGCAAGGCTTATTGATGCAATTGCGCTTGAGATTCAGGAAGCATCCCTTACAGGAGAGTCAATGCCCGTAAGGAAAAACGCATTCCCCATAAAGAAGGAATCAATAATTGGGGACAGGAAAAATATGCTCTACTCAACAACAATTGTAACGAGGGGGCGCGGAAGGGCAATTGTTACAGCAACAGGCATGCACACTGAAATCGGAAAGATTGCAAAAATCATCAGCGGAGAAGGCGAAGAGCTCACTCCACTCCAAAAGAAGCTGAAAAGGCTGGGGGTTTTCATAGGATTCCTTGTTATAAGCGTGTGCATTGCAGTATTCATTTCTCAGATTATAAAGAGCCCGCAGATGATTTCCTCAATAAAGAGCCTTGACCTCTCTATATTCCAGAACAAGATGTTCATTGAGATTTTCCTCATGGCAGTATCGCTCGCAGTTGCAGCCCTTCCAGAAGGGCTTCCTGCTGTTGTCACAATCTCGCTTGCGCTTGGCGTTCAGAGGATGGTGAAAAGGAATGCGCTAATAAGAAAACTTCCTGCTGTTGAAACTCTCGGGTGCATAAATGTGATATGCACAGACAAGACAGGAACCCTCACCTGCAATGAGATGACTGTAAAGAGAATATTCGTAGATGAGAAGTTTGTTGAGGTTGAAGGGGAGGGATATTCAACAAAAGGGGTTTTCTCAAGCGAGCCAAGAGACATTATCCCGCTCCTAAAGATAGGTGCATTATGCAACAATGCATCAATTGACGGCGGGCTTATAGGAGACCCAACTGAAATAGCGCTTCTTGTGAGCGCAGCAAAGCACGGCTTCAGCAAGAAGCAGCTTGAAGAGGAGCTTCTCAGGGTTAATGAGATTCCATTTGAGTCAGAGAGAAAATTAATGACAACAATACACGCATCTGTCCAGGGAGGAAAAAGCAAGGGCAAGGTTTTCTCCTATGTGAAGGGCGCGCCAGATGTAATAATCAGAAGGTGCAATTATATTCTTATAAGCGGAAAAATCCGCAGGATGTCAGAAAAAGACAGAAAGGAAATAATTGATGCAAACGAGAAATTTGCTTCAGGGGCTCTTCGCGTTCTCGGATTTGCATTCAGGGAATTCCACGGAAAGGAAACCAAGGAGAACATAGAGAAAAATGCGGAAAACTCCCTTGTCTTTGTGGGGCTTCAGGCAATGATAGACCCCCCAAGAGAGGAAGTGAAGGAAGCAATTGAAAAATGCAGGACAGCGGACATAAGAGTCATAATGATTACAGGCGACCACAAGACAACTGCAATTGCAATTGCAAAGGAGCTTGGAATAAACGGAAAGGTGCTTACTGGAGATGAGATTGACAGAATTGAAAGCCTTGATTCAGTGATTAATGATGTTTCAATATACGCGAGGGTAAGTCCGGAGCACAAGCTTAAGATTGTGGCAGCATTGAGAAACAAAGGGTATAATGTTGCAATGACAGGAGACGGAGTGAATGATGCTCCTGCGCTGAAAAAGGCGGATATCGGAATTGCAATGGGAATTACGGGAACCGATGTTTCAAAAGAGGCGTCTGACATGATTTTAACAGATGACAATTTCGCCTCAATTGTGAATGCAGTTGAAGAGGGAAGGATAATTTATGACAACATAAAGAAATTTGTTGCATACCTGCTCTCAAGCAATCTTGGAGAGGTGCTTACGATATTCACTGCAATACTCCTAAACCTTCCGCTTCCGCTTATTGCAATCCAGATTCTGTGGATAAATCTTGCAACAGATGGACTGCCAGCTTTAGCTTT
>JAPLZQ010000074.1 GCA_026394965.1 Candidatus Woesearchaeota archaeon | reverse complement strand
ATGTCAGGCGAAACATAATTGTCATGAGCACAATTATAGACACTGAAATTGGCAAGGCAAGGGTTACCTCAAGGCCAGGGCAGCATGGAATAATCAATGCAGTCCTGATAAAATAAATTTTTCTTTTTTAACTGAATTTTTTCTGTTTGTTACTTATTATTTAATCTGATTTTGATTGAATATCAGAATCGGTAAAATTATTTTTATGGTTAAGAATTGAAGAACAAATAATAAAATGAATGCATAATAAATCTCCGGCTTTTTTTTTACAAATCCCTCGCCATAACTGTTCTCCTGCTGTTCTCCCTTGCGCGGATGCATGATTCCCGGATTATCTCCTCAACCTTCTTTGCAAGGGCGTCTGAGAAATCGCCTGATACGCTGAATTCCTGGTTGTCAATCTTTGCGAAATCCTTAACCCTGCTCTTTATTATGATTTCTCCCATCTCATCCGCCTCGTTTTTCTATCAATTCAAGCCTTGACTGAAACAGCTTTATCATATTATTAATGTCCTTCAGCTTCTTCCTTTCAGAGGAGCTTTTTTTTCTCTTCATCATTTTCCTGTGCATTGCCTTGAGCGAGGAAAGCCTTTTCTTTAACAGCATTATCTTGTCCTTTCTTCCTGCCGGAGATTTTTTCACTTCCTTTTTTGGCTTGCCCAGTTTTTTGCTTATTTTCTTTTCAAGCTCAGAAATCCGCTTTTCCCTCCCTTTTTTGAAATCAATGTATGAATTTATTTCTTTTTCAAGGTTTTTGAGGAATGGCTCTATCTTCTTCTCATCCTCTTTTTTCTTTGTGGATAGTTCGTAAAGCTGGTGCTGGACATAAACATATCTTTTGTCCCTTTCGTCAAAGACGAGGTTAAGCTTTTTCATTGCAGACTTTATGCGCTGCCTTAGCTTGTATGAGAGAATTTTATCTGCATTTTTCCCTTTTTTTAGGACGGGCATCTTTATTCTCATTTCTGAGCGCTTTTTTCCTTCTCTGAGAATCCTGTCTGAGGCTTTTCCAAGCGCGCGTATAAACGCCTCAAACTTATCCGGGTCTATCTTATTTTCCATCTTCTTTATTCAATAAGGCTGGTTTTCGTCAAATCCCTGAATGCTTCGGAAGCGCCTTTTCCCAAATTCATTTTCCGGCTCAGTATGCCTGAATTCAACCTTCTGCTGGGGCGCAGGCTCAGAAGTTTTTATATCCGCGTAATATTTGTTTAGTGAGGGAAGTCGCTCAGTCATTATGTCTGCTAGCGCAAGAATTCCCCTTGCAATCTTCTCATTCTGCTCAGCAAGTATGGAGAACTTGTCTATTGTCCCGGGTTTAGCCCTTATCTCTTCTGTTGCCTCCCTGAAGACAGCGATAAGCTCGTTTATTGCCTCTAAGAGGGTTTTTTCTGATGCGCCGTTAGAATCAGGCTTGCCCTTAATCTGCTCTTTCAGGTTTTGTATTTCCTTTCTTAATTCAGAAATCTCTTTGTGCGGAATAAGCTCGTATTCATCATCAGCCATTCTCATCAACCTCTTTTTTTGAACATGCGCAATAATTACACCAGCGAAAAGCAACAATCGCTGCATTGTTTTTGAGAGGAATATTCTTTATAAAACTTTCTCTTTTAAATAAGAGCATTTCTGCGTTGGATGATTTTTTTTTTGAATATCGCTCAAGGAAAAAATCGGAACGGTAAAAAAGAAGTGGACTGGTCGGGATTTGAACCCGAAGCCTCACCCAAGCCAAGGGCGCGTTATACCAGGTTTAACTACCAGCCCAATCCAGTTTGAGAGAAGCCCTCCCTTTAAAAAAGTTTTGAAATTTAATGAAATCCGGCAGACGAATTCAACAGGCAGTTATCAGCAATACTTTTTGGCATTAATAATCATTAATTGGCATTTTATGGCAATCAGATGCTTTATAGATAAGTTTATTTAATGAGAGCGCATAAGAAACTGAATGGAGGAGACAGGTTTGGAAGGAAAGGTTCTTTATGCAACAGACCTTCACGGAAGGACAGATGTATACAACCGGATTTTTGGGTATTCCATTGAAAAGAAGATACCCTCAATAATACTTGGAGGGGACATAACGCCGTGGAAAACGAATTACCCGCTGAAAATTATCGTTGAGATGCAGGCTGATTTTCTGAATAATTTCCTGATTCCCGGGATAAGGAAGATTAAGGAAGAGGAGGGAAAGGAAGTTTTTCTGATGATGGGCAATGATGATGCGAGGGTAAACTACAGGATTCTTGAGGATGCTGAAAAAAATGGCGTTTTAAGGCTCCTTTCCATGCACAAGGTGAATGAAATTTCAGGAGCCCCAATAATAGGATATTCCTTTGTTCCGGTTTCCCCGTTCAGGCTTAAGGACTGGGAGAAGTTTGAAAGGAGCGATAAGAAAATCCCCCTCGGCTGCATATCAATTGACTCTGAAAATGCAATCACCACAACAGGGAAAAAAAATGAGGGCAGCATTGAGGAAGACATTGCAAAAATCAGAAAGATGAGCAAGCCCGAAAGCACAGTTTATGTAATGCATTCCCCCCCAAATAACACTTCCCTTGACATAAGCGGCGATGGAAGCCACTGCGGAAGCTATGCGATAAGGGAGTTCATAGAAAAGGACAGCCCTTATCTGACCCTTCACGGGCACATCCATGAATCAGCAAAGCTGAGTGGCAAATCAGTTGAATGGATTGGCAAAACAGCGTCTGTGAATCCCGGCGCGCTCTACAAGGAAGGTGTTTTTTCAGGCATTGCAGTGATTGACCTTTTCAATCTTAAGAAAATAAAGTTCATAAAGATTTAAATAATAAAACAGATTATATCTTCCAGTTTAATAATCATATTATCTCATGATTAAAGGGGGTGGAAAATTGATTAAGGCGATAATATTCGATTTTTGGGGGACTCTTGTGGAGAACGGGACATACTCTCCCATAAGGCAGGTTAGGAACATCCTGCGCCTTAATGACATTGATTTCTCAGATTATGTCATGGCTCTTGAGAAAACCATGATGCTCAGAAGGTATGCAGAGCTCAAGGAGGCGTTCATAGATGTTTGCAATGAATTTGAGATAAAGCCCTCAGAATACCAGCTGAACATCCTTATCGGGCTCTGGAACAAGAACTGGCTTCTTGCAAAGCCCTATCCTGAGACAATAAAAGTTCTTGAGGAACTGAAGAAAAGCTGCAAACTGATTCTTGTTTCCAATACAGATAATTTCTCAGTTGAACCGGTTCTCAAGAAGTTTGAGCTTTCAAAATACTTTGACTCAATTCTTTTGTCATACCAGACAGGATTCCTTAAAACAGACAGGAGAATGCTTGAAAATGCGCTTTCAGACGCGGGCATAAGCCCTGATGAGGCAATTGTTGTAGGAGACAGCATTGAAAGCGACATAATGCCTGCGCAGGATTCAGGGATAAAGGCAGTTCTTGTGGACAGGAAGAACAGGCGCCCGGACTTCCCGGACCGTGTTGGAAGCCTTGAGGAGCTTAAAAAATTCCTCCAGACAGAATGAATGGTGTAATGGTGCTTGGATAAAATGCCTGAATGCATATTCTGCAAAATCGCAAAAGGGGAAATCCCCGCTGAAAAAATCTATGAGGACAAGGATTTTTTAGCATTCCTTGACATTATGCCCTCAAGCAAGGGGCACACATTAGTCATTCCCAAAAGGCATTTCCAGACAATAGAGGACATTCCTGAAAATGAGCTTAAGGGGCTTATTGCTGCTGTGAAGAAGGTTGCAACGGCGGTGATGAAAGCAACAAATTCTCCCGGCGCAAACATATTCCAGAACAACAGCGAGTTTGCAGGGCAGATTGTTCCCCACATTCATTTCCACATAATTCCGAGAAACAAGGATGACAAGGTTTCAATAAGCGTTTCTCATATTGAATATGAAAGCGGGGAGATTAGCGCCTATTCTGAAAGGATTAGGAAAGCGCTCTTGTGAGCTTTTCATCCATTTTATCAAAAAGTTTTTAAAACAATCTCTTTCCCTCTCCTGTTAAGCCGCTGTAGCTCAGCCTGGTTAGAGCGCTACGCTCATATATTTGAGCAATGAGGCAGAAATGCCGATGATATGAAGTTCAAATCAAGAAACGTAGAGGTCATGGGCTCAAATCCCGTCAGCGGCACATTTTTTTTATTATAAGAATAAATTATTAAAATCAAAAATAAATCAATTTTAAATTGATGAAACAAATTGGTACATCTTGGCTCTTTCAGGCATTCCTGCTCTTAATGCAATTTCAGCAGCTTCACTAAAATCACTTGCCTGCTCTGCTTTTTCCATTGCCTTCTTGTAATAAGCAACTGCTTTTTCCCTGTTGCCCTGTTTTGAATACATAAAAGCAACATCTTCATATCTTAACTGCGAATCAAGAACTTCAATCATTTTATCTTCCAATCCGTTTTTGATTGCAATCTTTGCGCCGTTTTCAACTAATCCTGCTTTTATGTAATTTCTGACCGCAGTTTCATAAAGTCCTATTTTTTCTGAAAGCTCTGCTGCTTTCTCATACTTCAACTCTTTCTCATACTGGGCAACTGCTTTTTTATAAAACCCATTTGCGCGCTCCTTTTCGCCCTTTTTTATTGAAATGTCCCCGGCATGCTCAAACATATCCTTCCTTTCAGCAAATATTATGCCATCCTCGTAAAGTGCATTTGCGCGTTCGGGCCAATTTAATGATGCTGCAATGTCGCCTGCTGCGGAGTACTTGTCAGCCGAGACATAGTCTCTTATTGCTCTTTCAAAATCCCCAAACTCTTTTGCATGATGGGCTGCAACTACAAATTCGCCTGCTTTTTCATAGTCTGAAATTGCCCTTTCAATGCTTCCAACCCTTTTTGAGAGCTCTGCTGCACTCTTGTAATCCTTGGACTCCTCTTTTTTTCCTATTGCCCTTTTGATTATTTCAGTTGCCTCGTTTTTATTCCCGGTTTTTTCAAGAAGATCAACTGCATCAATTTCTCTTCCGGTTGAGGAGTAATACTCAATCGCCCGTTCTATGTAATATTTTGGAAGCTCAATTTTTCCCGCCATCTTTGAGACAAGCTTTGCCCGTGCCTCGTATGAATAGAGTGAGCTGATTATTTCTTCAATGCCGTTTTTTTCAATTTCATTTTGGTTGCTTTCCATTTTTCACCTCGTCAGCATTTCTTCAACGATATAAACGACGAACTTGCTTTTAAGCTTTTCTTTTTTAACTACTTATTAGTTACTATTATTTCTTTAAGTTGTATTTCTGGATTTTCTTTATCTCCTATAAAAACCTTTATATATCCTTTCAAAAACTTTAAGAAATTATTGCCGCGATCGCATAATCTGGTATTGCGCCAGCCTTGAGAGCTGGTGTCCGAAAGGGCATCCCGGTTCAAATCCGGGTCGCGGCGTATGCATTCTTATTTTGCAATATTTGGAGGATTTAATGAAAAGCGCAACCTTATGCATTCCGCTGATAGAAAAGGATAGGAAAATTCTCCTTGGGATGAAGAAGCGGGGGTTCGGAGAGGGGAAATACAACGGATTCGGGGGAAAGCTCCTTGATACAGAGTCAATTGAGGAGGCGGCAGTGCGCGAACTCCGCGAAGAGTCGGGAATAAGAGTTCTTCCTGAAAATCTGATTAAATGCGCTGAGATTAAGTTCTTCTGCCCTTCTGTCCCAAACAATGAGTGGGATCAGGTTGTCTCTGTATTCCTTGTTGAGAAATGGGAGGAAACCCCATCTGAGACAGAGGAGATGATGCCTGAGTGGTTCAGCTTTGACGAAATTCCCTACAAGAAGATGTGGCAGGATGACTCCCACTGGCTTCCACTCGTGCTTTCAGGGAAAAAGATTAAAGCAACCTTTGTTTTCAAGGAAGACAATGAAAATATAGGCAGCATGAATATTGAGGAAGTTAAGGTGTTTGAAGATGAAAAGCAGATTTAAAGACAGGATTAATAAAAAGGCAAATCAAAAAAAGCCATTTTTCAGCAGTAGAATAATAGGAAGGGCAGAATTTGCTTCTATAGCAATAATAGTTGCATCATTTATTATTGGGATTATCCTTTACCCAAGAATGCCCGAGTATATGGCATCCCACTGGGGATTTTCAGGAAAAGCAGACGGCTATTCCTCAAGGGCTTTTGGGATTTTCTTCATGCCCATCCTTTCAGCGATAATGCTCATTATGCTTGCTTTATTCAGGAATATTGACCCCCTGCAGAAAAATATTGAGAAATTCAGGAGGCAGTTTGACAATTTCATAATCATAATGATGTTCTTTATGTTTTACCTCTATATGCTAACCATTTTTTGGAACCTTGGAATGAGATTTTCCATGATTCGGCTTCTCTCCCCTGCTTTTGCTGCGCTTTTTTATTATACCGGTGTCCTCGTTGAGAATTCAAGGATGAACTGGTTCATTGGGATAAGGACTCCATGGACTCTTTCAAGCGAAAATGTGTGGAAAAAGACGCATGAGCTCGGGGGAAAGCTGTTCAAGGCAACATCATTTGTCGCGCTTCTTGGAATATTCTTCAGCGAATACGCAATGATTGGCTTTTTATTTCTGAGCATTGCCTCTGCA
>JAPLZQ010000073.1 GCA_026394965.1 Candidatus Woesearchaeota archaeon | reverse complement strand
TCTGCTTCTTCTCTATTGATATTATGCAGTTTGCCCCAATCTCCTTTCCTATGTTTGTTGCGGCAAGCCCGATTATCTCGTCAATATTCCTGGTGCTTGCGGGCAAAGGCTCCTCTGAGGAGCAGGAAATCTCATAATGCTCTTCTTCCTGCTCCCTGCCGAACTCTATCTTCCTGTTGTCCTGGTTTTCATCTCCTTGGTAGGCAACGGCGTTCAGCGCCTGTGTCTCAGAGGTGCTTTCTATTTCTTCATTCCTGGCTGTGAATTCAGGGGCTATGGTGGAAATGCTTGCCTTAACTGGCGTCCTCTTGGCAGAAGCTGATTCATCATTGCTGCTCGGAGAGAGGTACATCAATAGTTTCTTCTGGTCGCAAAGCCTCTTGACCGAATCCATGGCTATTCCAAATATTGAATTCTTTGTGTAAGAGAGGTTTGGCGCTTCAATTTTTGGCTTGCTCTTCCTTTGGAAGAACGCCCCTTCATTGCTGTTAAGCGCTTTAGTCCTAAGCATAAAAAAACCCCCCTATCTCGACATCAAATGCCTTGAATGTTATTTTTGGATTTCCTTTTTCTCCCTCAAAAATCCTTTTTGAAAAAAAGGAGCGGCAGAGCAGAGACAGCACATTCTAAACTGGTCTTTTGCTTCCTGCTCTGCCCTATCCCTCTTTTTCCCGGATTTTTGTGACAGATATTTTTGACTTGTTGAAGCATAATAAAAAAAACGGCTCCCTATTTTCAGGTTGTGTGGGGTGGAGTTAAAGAAGCAGAGTTAGGGAGCCAAAGTGTTATTATGCTTCAATTCCTGAACATGATACTTTGGTTTTTCGACTCTAGCTTTTTTGACCCTCCGAATTTATCGTGTGGGCTTGCTTGTCGGCCTCGCGTATCCACATAAGGCCTATTCTAATCATTTCATTGTTGAACTTCTTTGAGATCTTGTATGTCTTCTTGTAAAGGTCGTAATCTATGAGTCCCATGCTTTTCATGGGTGTAAGAATCCTGTCGTAAAACTGCCTCTTGTTGTAGGAAATTTTTACTTTTTTTCCGAGGAAAGGCGCCTCGTTTATCTTTGTGATTATCTGCCCCTCGTGGAGCTTTGTTGCGAAAAGCGACATTTCAGTTTTTCCGATTTCGCTTCCGTTGTCCTTCATGTATTCAATAATCAGCTTTCCTACGATAACCTGCTGCTTTGTTGCGAAGATTACCTCGTAGATGTCTTCGGAAAGGTTGAATCTGTCGAACAAAATAACCATAAAACAACTATAAGCACAACTAATATATAAATGTTACTATTACGTATACTAATATTATAAAAATATATATTAATACCTTAATTAGGTACTAACTAGGTTAGATGAAACCTCAAGCAAAAAAGCGGTTTTTGAAGGATTTAAA
The DNA here is from genome assembly GCA_026394965.1 of Candidatus Woesearchaeota archaeon. Classification (NCBI taxonomy): domain Archaea; kingdom Nanobdellati; phylum Candidatus Woesearchaeota; species Candidatus Woesearchaeota archaeon. The sequence continues at coordinate 12,925 of JAPLZQ010000073.1, read as the reverse complement.
TTAAAAATTGGCTGTTTTATGCGAGAATTGAGAAAAATGCATTTAAGAAAAAATGATTAATTACTTTTTGAAATCATTGCATTCCATAATGCTGATTGAAAATCCCTTAATATCCTCCTTTGCGCCCTTAATTGAATCAGGAGAAGAAAACCTGGTGAAATAATCGCAGGCCTCTTTTTTTGAGCACATTGAGCAGATGCAGTCGGAATCTGTATTTTTTGTAGCCATCTGAAGGACTTATAGAAATATCTATTATTTAAAATTTTCTTTTTATGTTTTTTCAAAAAAAGTTTTTGCAGAAGATTTTTCGTGAAATAAGTCAGAGGAGAATCCGTCGGAAGAATAAAAGATTATTACAAAAAAATAAAATACGTGAAAAATACGTGGGCCCGCGGAGATTTGAACTCCGGACCACTCGATTTCAGAAAAAAAATCTTTTTATCAGTCGAGCACTCCACCAGACTGAGCTACGGGCCCAAAACGCCTCCGGCCAGACTCGGACTGGCGACCTTGCGATTAACAGTCGCACGCTCTGCCACTAAGCTACGGAGGCAATAATGCACAGAAAAGTGGCGGTTTATTTATAAAATTTTTGTTATTATCCAATTTTGGCTTTAAAACAATAAAATTTAAATACCATCCTAAAAACTCCCATTTCCCAAGCGTCGGTGATCTAATGGCTATGATTGCGGCCCTCCAAGCCGTCCATCCGGGTCCGAATCCCGGCCGACGCATTTTGCGGTGATAAAATATGAATTTTTCATTTTTAGATTATTCGCTTGCGCTTCTTGACAGCAATGAAAGAATGATTTTTTCATCAAGGGAAAGGCATCTTAAGCCGCTTCTTGAATGCATAAAAAAATTCAGGGGCAATGCTTCATCGTGCATTCTGTATGACAGAATTATAGGGCTTGCAGCATCAAGGCTGATTGCTTATTCCTGCTTCATTTCAGAGGTAATCACTCCTGTTGCATCTAAAAATGCAGCCTCCTTCCTTAAATCAAAAAGAATTAATCTGAACGCTGGGAAAATAGTGGATAATATTCTCAACAGCAAAAAAGACGGCTTATGCCCCATGGAGAATCTTGCATTGAAAATTACAGACAGCAAAGAATTCTATGAAAAAATCACTGAGAAGATAAGGAATTAAATTCTGAATTATTTTCCAGATACAATTTCAACAACATCGCCGTGGTGCAGTGGGTAGTCCTTTCCTACAGTAAGCCTCTTTTTCACATCAATTGCCCTTATGAAATTTTCTCCAAAGTCTGTGTGAATCTTATATGCGAATCCGAGGGCTGTTGTTTTTGGCGGCATCAGGAAGCAGTCAGGAAGCACTCTTCCGTACTGGTCTGTCAGCTTGTTTATCCCTCCGGGGAATATTGCGATGCATTTCAAAAGCCCGAAAACTGCCTCGTTAATTGCGTTCTGAACCCCTGTTCCGCTGTGCTTCTGCATCACCTCTTTTCTTATGAATTCAAGGGCGTTAATCTGGCTTTGCGAGAGCTTTTCTTTTTTTATTATCTCAAAATCCCTGTTTCCAGGTATGTATTTTATGAGTTCGTGCTTGGATGCCTCTTTAAGCGCAACCTCTGACTCTGCGCTGCAGGGTATTATCAGGTAATTCGGGAAGAGCTCTTTTACCCGCCTTAAGTTTTCATCTGCTCCTGGGACATCAATCTTGTTTGCCGCGATTATCATTGGTTTAGTCCTTAACCGTAACTCAACTGCGAAATCAAAAAGGTTCCTCTCGCTCCATCTGGTAAGGTCTGGCTCGAGATTCAGCTTTCTCATGCTCTCCTTTACAATGTCCTCTGTAACTTTAAGCCCTGAGAACTGCTTCGCAATCTCCTTTACGCTGTCCTTGTTCTCCATTTTTATTAATTTGCAGAATCTGTCCCATCCCTTGTTCAGTATTCCAAGGTACCACATGTCAATTTCCCTTTCAAGAAACCTTATGTCATTTTCTGGCTCATAGCTTCCCGGCTTTACCGGCTCCCCCATCTCATTTGTCCCGCCTGAAATATCAATTACATGTATCAGCGCATCAGCCTGCCTTAAATCATCAAGAAACTGGTTTCCCATGCCCTTGCCTTCATAGGCGCCTGGAACAAGCCCTGCAACATCAAGAAGCTCAATGGGGACAAACCTGTTGTGCTCTATGCAGAATCCCTCTCTCGGATTGCACTGGGTTCCAAAGAACTTGTCAGCGCACTCAACCCTTACATACCCGATGCCGTGATTTGGCTTTATTGTTGCAAAAGGATAATCTGCTATCAGAACATCTGCAAGGGTAAACGCCTTGAATAGTGTGCTCTTTCCGCAGTTCGGCTTTCCAACCACTCCTACAAGCATGACATCAAGAAATTGGCGATTGGTATAAAAGATTTTCTAAATTGACTGGGATGCTTTTATGCTGTGAATACAACCGGCATTACTTTTGACGCAACAATGTTGAAGATAAGCATTACTACAAATGAGATGAATGTGTATAGCATCACGCTTTTTGGGAGAATTGTTCCAATCCTGTAGCGCTCCCCCAGGCTGTCTGCCCCGTTCTCAATTCCGTTTGATATTACTATCAGTATGTATGTTATCTCAACAACATAGATTCCCACGATTATCTGGAAAAAGTAGGTGGGAATTCCGTCCCCGAAAAAACTGTTCAGGGAAAATCCTGCTCCAAGTTCAGTGCTTTCCCCTCCAAGGCTGCTCATGGAATCCTTGAGCTGCCCTATTATCATTGTTATCATTGATGTTATTCCTATCACTATTCCTGCAATGACAGGAGTAAGGAATGAGATTTGGGATTTCATTGAGGAGATTATGTCTGCAAGGAGGTCTTTAAGCCTTTCATCAACCCTGTGAATCTCCTTTATGTACTGCGAAACATTCATGAGCGCCTGCGACACTATCAGGGGACCCTTCTTTGCGCTTTCCACAAGCACCTTCATTGAGCTTTCTATCATGTGAGATGGGAAATTCAGGAGCGCCCCGTTCTTTTTGTCAAAGATTGCCTGCGTTATCCCCATCCCGAGCTTTCTTATGTTTATGCTTACAATCTCAAAGAAATTTCCTGATGCTGTTCCCTTCATTATATCAGCAACCTTTCCGCAGGCTATCTCTATCGGGAGTCCGTCCCCAACCCTGTTTCCAAGCTGGAAAAGCGCTGATGCGAATTCCTGCTCAAGGGTTTTTGAGTTCTCCCTTATCTTCACGAGGTTTTTTGAGCGCATGTAAAAGTATGAACCTATTGCAAGAGCCAGCCCGAGCGGGATTAACAGGCTGAGAACAGTTGCGCCTACTCCATAAGGCCCTACAATCTGCCCTGCCTTTGTTATGTCCTTTGATGATGAAATTCTGTATCCCAAAAAGTCAAGCTGGGCAAAGGATATGTCAAAATCAGGCATAAGCATGTGAATTATCAGGGGTGAAATTCCCGCAAGGAAAAAAGCGAAAAAGATTGCTCCCGCTATTAGAATCGGGCTTATCAGGAATTCTGTTCCGCCTATTTTTATCACAAGGTTCTCATATGCCTTGAATCGCCTGTCCTGCTCAGATATATCCACATCTCCGTATCCTGTCGGCCTTCTTGAGAGCAGGTTTCTTCCAAGGTAATAAACCGCCACCGGGAGAATTATGTTGTATAAGAGTGCGATATGATACCACAATACGCCTTCCATGAAATTAACCACAAGAGGGAGTATTACAAGCCCGAGTATCGGCATTATAACCCCAAGCATGTGGAGCATTGTTATCGGGGACTGAAGATTGTGCGCGTAGTGAAGCATTTTTTCATATGTTTCTTCAAGAATCAGTGAAAGGGACTTGTCAAGCAGGCTTACCCTTCTGTCTTCTGAACTTTCATAAAGCGAGCTTTCTATCATGTGGAAGGCTTCCACAAACTCCATGTTCCATTTTTTCCATGTCTCGAAATATACATCAAGGGATTCCTTTATTGAAGAATATTTTCCCGACTCTATGTTCCAAACGATTTTTTTAAGGTCTATTGAAAGCGGAGGCGTAAGGTGCTCTGCTGCAAAATTAACAGCAAGCTCAAGGTTTGATGTGTGCCTCATGTATGTTGCCACGTAGAATATGCACAGAACCATCTGGTTGCTTGCCTTCATCCTCCAGTTGTCTGCAAGAAACTCGGGGATTTTCTGGATTATGAACATAAGGGCTGTTGCGGCAAGGAGGAAAAAGAAAATGAAGAAGAATGACTGGAAAATGAGAAAGCTTGCTATGCTTCCGAGTATTGCAAGGAGCATCGGGTAGAATATGGAAGCGCTCATTATGCCTGTCGGGGTTGCATTCAGGTAGCATATCCTTATGCTCTCCCACATCTCTTCCTCGCTTTTCTTGTCAGGAGTTATCTTGAATATCCTTTCGCTGAAATTGCACGCCCTTTCAAAGAGATTCATCTGGCTTGGGGCATTTTCTCTCTTGAACTGGCTGTACTGCCTTGAGATTATCGGCTGCTGAACCCCATCCTCAGAATTCTCATCCAGCTGGGTTCTCAGCTTGCTCTTGTATTTCTTGAGCAAGTCATTCATCTGCTCTTCCTGAATCGGCATCTGCTCTTTATCTGGAATTGCAGTTTAGAAAGTGCAATCCATCAACCTCTTTTTTATTAAATTAAATGTAATCATTGGATTAACTGCGTTTTATGCTTATCGTTAATTCATTATATTTTTCCGCTTATTATTTCTTCTGTTCCTCTTCTGCTGTGTTCTTTTTTATGTAAGTCTTGAACCAGTTCTCCCATTCAAGGGCAACCCTCTTGCTGTCTATTGAACCGAGTTCTTCCTTGACTTCATCGCAAATCTTGTGGAAGTGGTCGTTCCCGACAACAACGTGCTGCGCCTCCATAAGCTCAGGCATCTTGAGCCGGTTAGCATAATCCACAGTAAGCTCTTTTATCTTCGCTCTTAAGAGGACATTGTCCCACACAGCATCCCAGTTCCCAGCCCACTCCTTGACATTTCCTGCAATTGATTTCAGCACGTCTGAATCGCCGTTTATCAAATCGTCTGACGGCTCAAGCTGGTCTGTCTTTGACTGGTATTTCATCAAATCCACAAATCCATTTTCCAAAAGCGGGTCATCAGTCCAGAATTTCCTTACTTCAGTTATCTCAGTAACCCTTCTCCATCTGTGCAGCCCGTCAGGGCTTCTTATCGGGTTTGCAACAATTATCACATCAGTTGCCTTGAAGCTGGTCTTGGGGACTTTAAGGTCATTTACAACCCTGTCAAAAACTCCGTATGGGCTGTCTCCGTGTATTGTTCCTGCAACAACATTTGCAAGCGCTCCAATTCTCATCGCCTCGTAGAGCGCGCTTGCCTCAACAGACCTTACCTCTCCAACAATCAGGCAGGAGTCCCCCATCCTGAGGGTTGTCCTTATACCCTCGTCTGCAGGAACTTCTGATGTCCCCTTTGTCATTGCACTTGCAACTTTCATCGGCTGGATGTTGTATCCCATCTTCCTGAATGCGCTGACAGGTAATTCCAGAGTGTCCTCTATTGTGATTATCCTTAATTTTCTCATAATCTCAGTTATCATCGCGCCAAGAAGGGATGTTTTTCCTGCTGACCTTGTCCCTGCAACAAGAATTGTCCTTGAGCCGTCTATCAGAAAGCTCATAAGCCCTGCTGCGAGGGGCGAAATCATCTTTGAGTTTATGAACAGCGGAAGGGTCCAAGGCCTGTCCCTGTGCCTTCTGAATGCATAGGCAAGCCCTCTTGGGTTCAGCGGCTCTGAGATTACAGCAACCCTTGCATTTGCTCCTGGAAGCGTTATCTCGGTATCGAGAATCGGGTTTGCCTCGTCAAGCGGCCTTCCCGACATCATCCTTAATTTTGACGCCCACGATTCCGCCTCGCTGCTTGTGGGTATTATGTTTGTTATGCAGTCGTCAAAGTCCTGGTGCACGATGAACATGGGCACCTGCCCCATTGGGCTGTTGATTGTCACATCCTGAATCTTGTCATCCTGCAGAAGAACTTCTATCAAACCGAATCCGACGGTATATCTTACCAGTATGTCTGTCAGCTCATCAATCTCCTTTGTCCTCAGCTTCAGGTTCTGGTAATTTGCAAGCTCTTCAATGAGGTCGTGCCCGACATTGTAGAATACATGCCTCATCCTTTCGGGGTCCACAAACTCTGACTTGCTCGGTTTGTGCTCTGCAATGATTTTTCTTGCGCTGTCCAAAAGGTCGTATTTTTCCTCTGAAAGCTTGAACTCCGGCGGAGTCATATGGTAAAGATACTGGATGGAATCCGGAAGAGCGAATATTGTTATTTCTGTATTGTCCCCAACCATGTAAGTGTCTTTTTCCTCTGCGTCAGGAGGATATGTCGCCATCAGCTTTGTGAACATGAAATCGGGCTTTATGGACGGCGAGAAAATCTTTCTGTAAATTTCCCTGTCCCCGATTATGTATCCGGAAAGATAGGGCTTTGCTATTGTAACCAGCACTTGCTGCAGTTCATGCTGAATGCGGCGAGAGTGTGGTAGCTGATGAGGTTCTTCCTTCTTACAAGCTCATTGTAGATTTTTGCAATCTCCATGAGGATTTGAATCTGGTTGTAGTCATACTCGAAATCCCTCTTCTGGGAAAGCACAACCTTTGTTGTGTCAGAATTCTCAATCAGCTTGTCTATTATTGAGGACATGCAAAGCTCATTGTCCTCTATTGAGGGGGCGTAGCTGCACTGGCTGCAGTTTATCCTGAGAATATTGTCCTCGCCCTCCCTCTCCATTTCAGAAGGGCAGCTCGCACCTCTTTTTAACGCCATCTCTTCTACTCCTTCCAAAGAACCGGTATTTTCCGTCTGAAACCGGCTTGTTTGACTACTTTTTTATGATAACATAAATTTAATATAAAGATGAATTTAACAAATATTTATAAGTATATTAGTATAAGAATTTACTGAAACTGCCTGATTTATAAATATTTTCATGCATTACATGAATAAAAGCGAACAGGCCGGGGGCTCAAATGTTTGGAAATGAAAAGGAATCGGATCCGCTTGGTTCTATGAAGGAAAATGATGAAGCAGGAGGCATGGGCCAGCCTCAAAAGCAGAGAGTTGACATATCGACAGACTACGGGCTTCAGATGAGCAACCTTGCAAGAAGGCTGAGAATGCTTGAGGAGCGCTACAACTCAATGCAGAAGAGGATTCAGCTCATTGAGGAGAACATGCTTGCCAACAACAGGAAGGCCTCAACTGATATAAAGACCATAAACTCAACAATCCTTGACCTGAATGCAGAGATTGCGCAGATAAAGGAACGGATTGAGCAGGTAATACGCGAGCTTGTTGTATGCGCTAAGAAAGAGGATATAAACGTGCTTGAAAGGTATCTTAACCTCTGGGACCCCACAAGCTTTGCAACTCTCAAGGATGTTGAGAATATTGTAAGAAGGGAAATCCAGAAAGCAGTTTCCGAGAAAAATAGCGAAAGCTTTAAAAAAGAATAAAGCGATTATATTGCTTGCAAAATAAATAGATTTAATCGCATTCAAAGGTAAAAGAGGGATAAGAAGTGCCTGTTTTTGGAAAAAAGGATGATTCAGCGCCAAATGCTTTTTCTTCACCTACTGTTCCAGTTGAGCAGGTGATAAACCTGAGGAATCAGGGGCTTTCAAACAGCCAGATTGTTGAGATGCTTCAGCGCGACGGCTACAAGACGCACCAGATATTTGATGCTATGAACCAGGCGGACATGAGTTCTTCAATCCAAAACCGGATTTCCCCTGAGCAGATTTCAGTTAAAAATCCAATCCCTGATTTCAATCCTGATGCTTCTTCAATGCAGCCCCAGTTCAGGGCATACAAGCCTTCATTTTCAGGCCAGAATGTTCCAAATCCTCCTGAGATGCCTAAAGAGGAGGAGCATTATTCCGCAGAGGATTCAGGCGCCGGTGAGAGGCGCGGAAGAATAAGAAATCTCAACGAGTCAGAGGTGGAAAAGATAGAGGAAATCTCTGAGGCGATAATTGAGGAGAAATGGAACGAATTCATAGTCAATGTCAACAAGATAATCGCCTGGAAGGAAAGGACTGAAGCACGGGTTGTTGCTCTTGAAAAGCGCTTTGATGACTTAAGGGGGAGCTTTGACGAGCTTCAGAGGGGGCTTATGGGAAAAGTTGGCGAGTATGACAGGCACATAACAGAAGTTGGAAGCGAGATAAAGGCAATGGAAAAGGTTTTCCAGAAGGTGCTTCCATCATTTACTGCGAATGTGAATGAGCTTTCCAGGATAACTACTGACATTAAGGAAAAGAGACGGTAAAAAATTTCTAAAAATTTGGCTTTTCTGCTTTCATTTTTTTCAAACTTCGGCATATTTAGATTTTTTTCTTTTTTGTAACCGTTCAAATACGTCAATAAATAGAAATATTTATAAACGATTTCGCAATCAGAAAAATAAGTATGATAGACGTGGAAAAAGAAAAAAAAAGCGGCGCTGAGAAAGCAGGGGAAAGGGTTGGATTCTTGTTTGGGATTGCAGTTTTTGCTCTTGCTGGTTATTTCATTCTCTCAAAAATCGGGCTTTTCCAGTTCAGATGGGCTGCCTATTCCTTGCTAATGGTTTTTGCGCTGCTCATTTACGCTGCAATTTTAGTCTTCAGAAAAAAATAGATTTAATGGGGGATATCTTATGGCAATTGATTTTTTCAGGGGATTCATAAAAGGCTTCAAGAGGGTTGGAGAGAATGCCGCAGTGTTCATCAATTCAATAATTCTCTCAGTAGTTTACTTTTTGGGGATTGGTCTGACTGCAATTTTTGCAAAGGCTTTCAGGAAGCATTTCATTAAGGTAAAAAAGCCCAATTCAGCAACATACTGGGAGGAAAGGGAGAAAGTATCTGGGAAAATTGAGGATTATTTTGACCAGTTCTGATTAAAAAAAAGGAAACGGGGGAAATTAATATGCATATTTTGGGAATATCATGCTTTTACCACGACGCAGCTGCCTGCATAATAAAGGATGGGATAACTGTTGCAGCAGCCCAGGAAGAGAGATTTACAAGGAAGAAGCACGACATCAGCTTTCCGGTAAATGCCATAAATTACTGCCTTAAGGAAGCGGGGATAAGCATTCATGATGTCAGTTATGTTGGATTCTATGAAAAGCCGATTCTCAAGTTTGAGAGGGTGATAAGCCAGCACCTTGAGACATTTCCCAAATCATATGTTACATTCCTGAGGACCATTCCCCAGTGGCTCACTGAAAAAGTAAGGATTGAGACAATAATAAGGAGAAAGACAGGCTATAAGGGGAAAATTCTTTACATAGAGCATCACATTGCGCACGCAGCCTCAGCATTCCTTGTCTCCCCTTTCAAGGAAGCAGCAATCCTCACAGAGGACGGGGTTGGAGAATGGACTACAACATCTCTTGGATACGGAGTTGGAAATGACATAACATTAACCAAGGAAATAAGGTTTCCCCATTCAATAGGGCTTCTTTACAGCGCTGCAACAGCTCACCTTGGATTCAAGGTAAACAATGATGAGTACAAGGTAATGGGGCTTGCTGCATACGGAAAGCCGCGCTACTACAGGCAGTTTAAGGAGCTTGTGGACATAAAGGCTGACGGTAGCTACTTCATGGACCTCTCATACTTTGACTACCTCCACAGCATGCATATGCCCGGAAAGAAATACATTCAGGCATTCGGGGCTGTGAGGAAGAAGGGCGAAAAAGTCACTCAGAGGCACATGGATATTGCAGCATCTGTCCAGAAGATTACAGAAGAGATGGTAATAGGAATGCTCAACCATCTTCACAAGATTACAAAAATGGAAAATGTCTGCATTGCCGGGGGAGTTGCCCTTAACAGCCTTGCAAACGGGAAGATTCTGAGCAGGACTCCATTCAAGAGGCTGTTCATACAGCCTGCTGCAGGGGATGACGGAACATCAATGGGCTGCGCATTCTACATTTACAATTCCCTCCTGAAAAAGAAGAGGCGCTTTGTGCTGGACAACTGCTATTACGGCCCGGGATTCTCAGACAAGGAGATTAAGAAATTCCTGGACAGGAATAAGATTACGTATCACACATTCACGAGCAGGAAAGAGCTTCTGGAAAGGACTGCAAAGATGATTTCAGAAAGCAGTGTTATCGGCTGGTTACAGGGAAGGATGGAATGGGGGCCAAGGGCTCTTGGGGCAAGGAGCATACTTGCAGACCCGAGAAACAAAAAGATGAAGGAAATCCTGAATGCAAAAGTCAAGCACAGGGAGGAATTCAGGCCGTTTGCGCCTGTTATTGTTGAGGAGGCTGCAAAGGATTACTTTGAGTGCGACGAGCCAGTTCCAATCCCTGCTGATTTCATGCTTATGGTGTATCCGATAAGAAAGGAGAAGCAGAAAATAATCCCTGCTGTAACTCATCTGGACGGCACAGGAAGGCTTCAGACAATAAGGAGGCACTCAAATCCCCTATATTATGACTTGATAAAGGAATTTGAGAAGATAACCGGAGTTCCCATAATAATAAACACGTCCTTCAATATAAGAGGTGAACCAATTGTATGCACGCCTGAAGACGGCTACAAGTGCATGATGGGAACAGGGATTGACTGCCTTGTAATGGGCAAGTTCCTTATAATGCGGGATGAAAACCCTGCTGACATGTGGGACAGCGAAAAGTCAATAAATGAGTGATGAAAATGACCTGGGTGAAGGAGAAAAAAATGAGAAAAAGGATTATCCGGGCAGTTCTTGGCGTGCTTCTCTTCCTTGTCCTGTTTCTTGCTGCTCTTGAAATCACGACAAGGCTTGTTTACAGAAACTATGGATACGGCTACCCCCCTGGATTGACAATAAAGGATGACATTAACGGCTACAGGTACAAGCCGGGATTCCGGGGGAATTTCTTTGGCAGCTACAGCAACATCACAATCTCAATAAACTCCCGGGGATTCCGCGATTATGAATATGCGCTTGAAAAGCCAGCGGATTCCTACAGGATTGCTGTAATCGGGGATTCAGTCACATTCGGCTCAGGAATTCCAATGCAGGAGACATATGCAAAGCAGCTGGAAAAAATGCTTAATTCAAATTCCTCAGTAAGATACGAGGTTCTGAATATGGGCGTTAATTCCTACGAGTTTGAGCAGGAATACAACCTTCTGAAGAGCGACGGGCTCAAGTTCAAGCCAGACCTTGTGATAGTTGGCTTTGTGCTTAATGACGTAGGAAAGGTTGATGCAAAAAGCGTCCAGTTCAGGGAAATTATCCTGAGGCAGTGCCAGTTCTGCGTTTTTGCAAAAACCCTTTCAAAAACCATCAGCCTTAATGGCGCTAACTACAACTCAAAATACTTTGAATATCTTTACAAGAGATGGCAGGGAATCTCCTGGAACTACACCTCAGACGAAATACGTGAGCTTTCAATGCTTGCCAAAAGGGATAATTTCACATTGATGTTTGTGGTTTTCCCTTATTCAGAGCAGTTCATGAGCAATCCTGATGAATCCTCTAAATATGAAAGCCCGGATATGCCTCAGCAGCATCTTAGGACTCTTCTTGAAGAGGAAAATGTTGGGCTTATTGACTTAATGGATGATTTTGATGCTCCCGGCTACCAGAAGTATTTCCTTAAGGGAGACAGCCTTCATCTGACTGGAGAGGGCTATTCTATTGTTGCAGAAAGAATATATTCTGTCCTGAAGGAAAATGGGATTGCAAAATAGTTTTAATTATTTTCATTAAAATCATAAAAATCCGCTGAGAGTGTCCTACTCCGCACTAAAGCACAAAGAAATCTTCGAGATTTCTTGTGCGCAGAAAACTTGAAGAGTTTTCTTGCGTGCGGAGTTTGATCGGACACTCTCTGATTCGCGGATTTTTAGGATGCCAAAAACGGCGCCTTATCTCCAAACTAAAGTACCAAAAATTCGCCAAGCGAATTTTGGAACAAGAAATTCCTGTGGAATTTCTTTGTATTGAGTTTTAGCGCCGTTTTTTAGCACAAGTTTAATGAAGAAAATTTCAGCAGATGTTTAATTGGAGGATAGGTAAAAATGGCAATTGTAAGAAGGGCAAGTTTTCCATCCCAAATGTGGAAGTTCATAAGCAAAAAGAAGAAATGGTGGCTTCTCCCGATTGTCGTGCTGCTGCTTCTCGCTGCAATTCTTATCATATTTGCGCAGTCATCGGCACTTTCGCCTTTCATCTACGCAATGTTCTAAAAAAGAATATTTTTTATTTAGAATATTTTTCTGATTCTCATGTATTTGCAGCTCTAAACTGCTTTTATTCAATAAAGCAAAGTTTTTAATATGCGCCCCATAATTCTGATTTTACTGCCCTTCTGGTCTAGCCTGGATATGATCTGGCCCCCCGAAGGCCAGGACTCGGGTTCAAAACGAGCCTTTTCCAGGGAAAAGCCTCGAGGGAAAAGAGGATTTTGCTATCCGCAAAATCAAAAATTCCTGAAAGCATTCATGGGAAAGCCTCCTGAAAGTCCCGGGGAGGGCATTTATTGTAATTAGTTGCAAAAATGAAATTCATAACTGATAAGGAGCTTGTTAAAATAAAGATAAGAGACAACTCTGAAAAATTTGTGAACCTCAAAAAATTCTGCCCTGAGATAATAGTCAATATAGACCCTGAGAGCAGAATGCTTCAGCGCTTGAAAAAAGACGAGTGTTATGTGAGAGTTGGAGTTGCAGAAAGGCTCTGCTCTGCCCAGAAAAGCCTTTTCTCCGGGCTTCATCTGATGGTTTGGGACTGCTACCGCACAATTGAAGCGCAGAAAAAGATGCACGAGAATTTTGTCAGGCAGCTCAGAAGGAAGCATCCTGAATGGAGCAAAAAGAAGATACTCTCCTTTGCAGCCCTCTTCATGGCAAACCCTGACAAGATAACTCTTCATTCAACAGGGGGCGCTG
>JAPLZQ010000072.1 GCA_026394965.1 Candidatus Woesearchaeota archaeon | reverse complement strand
TCTTACTCCTTATCTTCATCGCAGTCATTTTCATCATCAGTTTTTAAGAGAAGATCCTGCTCAAGGTCCTTCTTTTCGCTTACAAATTCTACATTTGAGAGAAGCCCGTGCATTGCAAGTTCGCCTGCAGGAATGAATCCGGAATCTGCACCGCAGTATCCTGTCAGATAAGTCCTGTTTTTGCCGAGCATTAGCACAGAATTAAGCATGTTATAAGCAACTCCTATTACGTGCGCGCATTTTACCGGTGTTATCCTTCCGCTTGTGTCAATCCGGTAAATAAAGCTTGGGTTGTGCTGGTTCAATCCCTGAGTTTCTTCCTCTTCATCAATATGAACTGAACCATTGTCTCCATAAAACAGGATTCCATAGTCCTTGTCTTCTTTTATGCATTTTTTTATTAATGCCTTTTTCATATCCTCAAAGCTTTTTGGCTCGCTTGTGATTACTTCAAGATTGCTTATTCTTGGTTCTGGTGCATCGGTTGAGTCAGTTTCTCTCCTGCTGTTTCCGGGATAAACAGGTGCTTTTATGATGTCAGAAAGCTTTGCTGCGCTGCTCCTGTCAGAAAGATAACCTCGGAGTATCCCGTTTTCAACAAGAAGTTTCCTCTGCGTTGGAACTCCTTCATCATCATACCTAAAATTATTCCAGTCCTTTGCTTGCCTGAGAAGAGGGTCATCATATAAGGAGATGAATTCAGGCATTATCTGCTTTCCAAGCTTTGAAATGTCAAATGTTGTCAGGTTATCTTCAAGAACATACTTTGCTGAAAGAAGATGCGCTGCTACTATCTCGTGAAATAGAATGCCTATTCCGAGCGGATCAAATATTGCGTCGAATCTTCCCGCTTCCTGGACAGGGCAGTCAATCCTCTGAATTGTCCTTTTGTAAAGCCTTTCAGAAATTTCACTTAGTTTTTTTTCAGACATTATTTTTTCCAATGTGCTGGTTGAATAGCTATCTGCAAAGTCAAGCTCTCTTCCATCTGAATCCTTAATTTCAAGCCCAACTACAAAAACGGGGCGCCATTCTGCTGACAAAATCACTGTGCCTTCTGATGATACAAACCTGCTTACTCTCTTTTGGAGTTCATATGTGACTGTGGCGGATTTTATCCCGCGTCTTTCTTTTAATTCCTTGCTGTATTTTTCTGCAAGCGCTATTAATTTTTCATCATCAAATTTGGGGAGTTCTGTGCTTGCTATGCTTATAACAGGATTTATCGGAGTCATTTTCTTAAAATCATTTTTCTTCTGAACAGATATCAGAGAATGGGACTGGAAATAGTCCGAAATTGAGTAATTCAGGGATTTTCCAATATTCTCATTTGCAAGAGTCTTCAATTCCCGGATATTGGCTTTTATTGAAGATGCAATCGCTCCAAAATCATACCCTGTCCCGTTAATGTCATCTCCGACTCTTGTTTCATAGCATATCTGGGAAGTCGGGCTTTCCTCGTTGCTATAAAGGGCGCCGTTTGTGGCGCTTATGGTTTTTGTTGTGAAATCGTCATGCGTCAAATAGATGAATTTTGGCGCAAGCTCAATCTGCGAATTTCCCACCTGCCTTGTTAATTTTGCAGACATCCAGTTCGCAACAATTTCCTGCATTGTCTTTATCAGAATATCATCAGAACATTCAGCCAATTTGCAACACCCCCTTCTTTAATTTTTTATAATTGAATTATTGCAATTGTTTTCAATAAAAAAACATCTATTTAAAACTTGCTAATTTTACCATTTTAAAGGAGAAAAAATTTATATATTAGTGGACATTTTTGAAAAGAAATGGAAAATACGTTCATATTTGACCTGGATGACACTTTGATATACACTGAATACCATTACAGGCAGGCTGAGGCAGATGCAATGAAATACATTGTAACCTACCTTAAGGAGTATGCGCTCAGCCTTGTTCAGATATTTGACAAGTTTGAGGAGATAGAACACGAAAACATAAAAAAACTGGGATACAGCATAGAAAGGTTTCCAACTTCTCTTAAGGATACATTCGGCTATTTCTGCAATGAAGCGAAAAAATATTTCAGTGAAGAGAATCTTGATGAAATTGAAAAAATAGGCAGGACTGCCTATGAATGCCCTTATGACCTTATGCCTGATGCAAAGGATATCCTTGACTTTCTCACAATGCAGAATGACACAATGCTTCTTCTCACAAAAGGCGATGAGGAGCATCAGATGAATAAAGTCATAGGAAATGAGCTTTTCAACTGGTTTGACCGCAGCAGCATAACTGTAAGCAAATCTGACAAAACCCCCGAGCTGATAAGAGAGATTCTTGAGGGAAAAAACATGGAGCGGGCTTATTCTGTTGGAAATTACTTCCGTTCAGACATCCTTCCTGCGCTTGGCGCCGGGATACATGGGATTTACATTCCAAGAGGAACCTGGTCCCATGAATGCAATGGAAACACAATGCAGCTCATACGCGATGCAGAGGAGAAGGGCATGCTGAAAACCTTAACTGGCATTCTTGAAATTAGAGACAAGTATGAGGAATTGTTCAAATAAGTTCAAGCCCGTTCTGAATAATAAAAAAAATATTAAAAAAAACTTTACCCATCTGAAAATGCGGATTTTCCGTAAAGGACTATCTTAAGCGCTTCTCCTACTACGAGCACTATTACTGAGAGCCCAAGAACAATTCCCCAGTCAGCAAGCGAAATTGGCACAACCTGAAACATGCTGTTAAGAGGGGTGTATAGCACAGCTGCCTGGAGCGCCACTGAAAACAGCACTGCCGCAACAAGATACTTGTTTGAAAACAATCCCTTCGTGAAAATGGATTTGTTGAGCGACCTGAAATAAAGAACATTGAAAAGCTGCAGCATCACAATTGTTGTGAATGCGATTGTTCTTGCGTATTTCAGGTCAGGCAGGTATCTCCTGAATGCGTAGAGGGTTATTGCCATTACAGAAATGCCTATTATGACCATGACAAAAGCATCCTTGGCATTTATTATGTTTTCTTTCTGGCTTCTTGGCTTCCTTTTCATT
>JAPLZQ010000071.1 GCA_026394965.1 Candidatus Woesearchaeota archaeon | reverse complement strand
GCCATTGCTATCTTGCTGGAAAGCTTTCTTGCTGATTTCCCCTTTTCATCCCTTCCTGCCAGGGATATGCTCGGATGCTGGGAGATAACCCCGTATTTAGGCGGTCTTGCGCCAGTCCTAAGGTGCCTGAAAAGGGCTTTTTCTGCACCGAGAACCTGAATCTTTGAGGATGGCATCTCTGCAAGATGCTTTATGCTTCCTGCAATGTCAATCAGCCTTGCACCCACAATTGCACCTGCTGCTTCTGTGATTTTTGGGTAATTAGCCTGCATCACAGATTCAAGGTATTTTGTCTGAACATCAATCTGGGAGAAAACTGCCCTGACTGCGCGGGCAAGCTCAAGGATTGCATCCACATCCTCCCCTGAAAGCTCAGCCCCCATGGTTTCAGATGGCTTTACATTAAGCATGGAAAGAAGCTCATCCTTTTTCTTTTCAAGAATAGTTCCTGCAAACTCATTGTGGTCCTCAATCGCCCTTGAGGTTTCAGGGTTATACAGCTCATACCACTCCCTGAGCCTCTTTGAGAGGGTGTTTGAGCACTTTGTAAGCTCATCAATTGCGCTTATTGCCTGCATAACAAAATAATCTGATGCAACGCATTCGCGCATCTTCCTTTTTGCAATCAGAATGCTGTAGGAATGGAATTTTTCCAGGAACTTTTTATCCCTGAACAGGTTGAGAACCTTGAGAAGCGCTTCCCTTTCAACAGCTGCTTCAGCGTTCCTGAATCCTGAAGCTGCAATCTCCTTTTGAAGAGCAGCGCTTGTGCTTCTCAGTATAACAACCTTTTCTGAGGCATGCTTCCTGATAATGCCCTTTTCGCTTTCAAGAAGGGCGCCTTTTTCAAGAAGCGCAGAATTTTCCAATGATTCCTCTATTGAAAACTCAACTGAATCAAGAGGGCTTATTGACTCATCAAAGGAAAATGAGCCCAGTGCATTTGAAAAAAGGTAAATCTTCATCATTTCTCACTCCGATAATCTTAATGAGAGGTTTGTTTTTAAACTTTTTTGAAAAAACCCTTAAAATCAGGGAAATTAATGGAAATTTTTAAGAACTCGTGAAAAACCAATGCATTTATGGCGCTGAATATCCAGGAGAGAATAAAAAAATCTTTTGAAAAAATTTTCAGCATGGGAAAATACAGCTTTGATTCCATAATTTTAAGAAAAAGCGTTGCAGAAGACATAATAAACTTTGCAGAGAGCAATGCGCCAAGGGAGTTTGTTGCGCTTCTCGGGGGGAAGATTGAGGCGGGAAAGCTCATGATAGACAGGATTATCTACCAGAACTATGTTTCATCCTCAAATTCAGCTTTTTTTTGGAGAAATTTCCCCTCCTTTCCTGAAACAATGGGAAGCGTGCACAGCCACAACAGCAAAAACAACATGCCGTCGCGCGCAGACATGAGGTTTTTCCGCGAAAACGGATTCTTCCACATAATAATATCAGAGCCGTTCAGCGGAGAATCAATGGCGGGATACAGCCCATACGGAAAAAGGATTTATTTCTCAATAGAGGAATAGGAATTAACATATGTGAATTTTTAATGCCTTTTGATGAACTTCTCCAAAAGATTTAAAAGCAAAAAACATTGCCTACCCATTGACAATAGTTAATTTTCAGGGATAAAATGCCAAAAGCACCGCTTCTTCAGGTTGAAAATCTGAAATTTGAAAGAGAAGAGAACGAGATACTTAAGGGAGTATCCTTCTCAATAAACCGAAATGAGATATTCTGCGTCATAGGCCCTAACGGCTCAGGCAAGTCAACGCTTGCATCAATTCTTATGGGAATAAAAAGGCAGGACTCGGGAAAAATCATATTCCAGGGAAAAGACATCTCAAGAAAAGGGATAACTGAAAGGGCAAAAAATGGAATCTCTTTAGCATGGCAGGAGCCCGCCAGATTTGAGGGCATTTCAATAAGGGATTTCCTTTCCATAAATGCAAAGGTTTCCCCGGAAAAAGCGCTTTCACTTGTAAGACTCTCTCCTGAAAAATATCTTGACAGGGAAATTAACTCAACTCTGAGCGGGGGAGAAAGGAAACGGGTTGAACTTGCATCAATGCTCACTCTTAAGCCAAAGCTTGCAATCCTTGACGAGCCTGATTCAGGGATAGATTTTGTCTCTCTTGACGACCTGATAAAGGTTGTAAAAATGATGAAAAAGGCGGGAACAAGTGTAATAATAATAACTCACAGAGAAGAAGTGGCAAGGCATGCAGACAGGAGCATGCTGATATGCGGGGGCTGTGTTGCAAAGACAGGAAAGAGCACTGAAGTGTCAGAGTATTTCAGGAAGAAATGCGGGCTGTGCAACATCGGCGACATAAATGAAAATGAAGATGAGAATTTCGGAGGCGATAAGATTGGAAGCCCCGAATGATTTTGCGCTTTTAATGGAAGCATACAAAAAAGCAGGGGGAAACCCCAATTTCATGAAAAACAAGGAGATAGCATCCCTCCTTGTAAAAGAGAACAAGATTCTATCAATGAATCCGGTTGAAGGGCTGATTGTGGATGCAAAGCCAGTAAAAGACGGCGTTGATGTTAAAATGACTGTCCTTAAGGGAGTGCACATAAAAAATCCAATACATCTCTGCTTCGGGATTATCCCGAAAAGCGGAATCCAGAAGATAAAAGTAAGGACATACCTTCAGGAGAACTCCTCTGCATACATCCTTGCGCACTGCACATTTCCCAATGCAGTAAAAGTTGAGCATCTGATGGACGGCGAATTTCACATTGCAAAAGGCGCATCCCTTGTATACAATGAGACGCATTTCCACGGCACATTCGGAGGAATCCATGTTGCGCCCACAATTAAAGTGTTTGTGGGGGAGAAAGCCACATTCAAGACCTTATTTTCTTTAGTGATTGGACGGGTGGGCTTCCTTGACATCAACTACCATGTTGACTGCGGCAGGGACAGCGTTGTCGAGATGGAAGCAAAGGCATTCGGCAAAGGAAATGACAGGATAAGGATAAGGGAAGAGGCAATACTCTCAGGAAGAAATGCAAGAAGCGTAATAAAGACAAGGGCAGGAATAAAGGATAATGCGACAAGCGATGTCTACAATGTTACAGAAGGAAATGCTCCGTATGTGAGAGGGCATGTGGACTGCGTTGAGATTGTGTCAGGGCATGCAAGGGCAACTGCAACCCCCATTGTCTCTGTGAAAGATGAGACAGCAAGGGTAACGCACGAGGCGGCAATAGGCTCTGTGGACAAGAAGCAGCTTGAAACACTACTCAGCCACGGGCTCTCAAGAAAAGAGTCAGTTGACATGATAATAGCAGGGATGCTTAAATAGGAATATTTCTATTTGATATTATACACTTTCGCTTAACCTGTAATTAACTCAATAGTTTTTTCCGTGCGGCTTCCCAAAGGAACGCCGCACTTGCTCTTGCGCGCAAAGAAATGCTTTGCATTTCTTGCACAAAAAATCGCCGTGTGATTTTTTTGCGTCAACTGAGCGTAACCGGTTGCGGGGATGCTTAGATAAATGCTTAGACAATGATATTTCTCTTTAATATTATACACGTTGATTTAATCATATTAATATTTTATATTTTAATATTTTAAGTGATATTTTAATAAGTGATTTTTCTCTTTCAGAAAAGTATTTAAGCGCGAAAAAACAGGAGTATTCCATGGATTTTCTGCTGGTTATTGAGAATGGGAAAAACAGCGCTAAGTATTCAAAAATCGTTGAAAAGCTCGCTGAAAGAATAAGCTCTCTTAGGATAAATAAACTGAAAGTTAAGAGAATAAGCTCCATTGGCGGAATATTTGCAAGAGAGCCCGGCGAAGGAATATTCATTATTGATGTCTCCAGGAAAGCAAAAAGGGTGACTATTACCGAAAGAATTGAGGAAATCCTTGAAAGCATTCTTTATGAAGACCCATTTAACATTGGATTCATACTTATGAACGCAAGAAACTCAGGAAGGCTCTCAAGCATAAGAATAATCAGGATTCCAGAGCACTACAATATCAAAAAGCTGTTTTCTGAAACAGAGCTTTTGCTCAGAAAAACGGTTAATAAATGACAACCAGCACAAAATACAAAAATATATAAAATTAGCAGGATAATAGAATTAAAAGGAGATAAAATGTTCATTGAAAGAAAGATTGTGATAATAAAGACGAGAAGGGCTGCGCCTCCGCTCAAGGATATAAATGATGAGCTTCAGTGGTTCGGGAATTCCCTCGGGCTTTTCGGAGAAAGAGACAGGGACAAGAGCCAGTACAGGATATTTGTTGAGCTTATCAAGAACAGCGAGAAAGGCATAAGCAGCGATGAACTTGCCTACAAGCTCGGGCTTTCAAGGAGTGCAGTAGTCCACCACCTGAACCACATGATGACTTCAGGGATTGTAATTGCATCAAAGAACAAATACCTGCTCAGGGTTAATAATCTCCAGCAGCTTGTTGATGAGCTTAAAGATGACATGAATAGGCTTATGGATGAGCTAAGAAACACTGCAAAGGACATTGATAATAACATAAGAAATTACTGATTCTATCCTTATTGATTTAATTATCCGTATTAATAATCAAGAAAAACAAATAAAATAATAAAAAAATAAAAATTCAATAAAAAGCTTTGGCTTTACTCAGTCACTGTTATAGGCCTGTGCTTAACCCTTCTTTCCTCATCTGTGTTTGCTGTGATTCTCACATCATACTCTCCAGGCAAGGTATCTTCGGGTATCTCAAGCACAATGGTCTTGCTCATGTCTTTTCCCTGCTTGAGGATATAAGGTCCTATGCTTCTTTCCAGCCCGAGCTCAGGTATCACAATGCTTATCTGGACATTTCTCATGTCCTTTGTGCCGTCATTTTTCATGATAAGCATTATTGAAAGCTCATCTCCTGCTTTCACATAATCGTCCATCTTTATGCTTCTCATGAATATGCTCTCATAAGGAGTTTCAAGCACATTTATTGTGACTTCCTCTGAGTCAGAGAGTGCTCCGTCAGACACGCTGAATGAAACCTTGTGAGCGCCAATCTGCTCTCTTACAGGAGTCCAGCTGAACTTCCTTGTTGCAGGGTCAAACACTGCACCAGTGGGAAGCCCTTCTGCTGAGAAGACAAGCTCTTCAAAGGAGTTGTCAGGGTCTGTTGCTGTTATCTCAAACTCAATCTTCTCTTCTTCATAGACATTCTTTTCTCCTATCTCTTCAAGCACAGGAGGCTGGTTTCCTGCCTCAAGCACTGTTATCATTATTGTTTCTCCGTCAGTAAGCGAGCTGTCTGAAACAGTGAATGTTGCATAGTATTCGCCTGACTGCAGGTATCCCGGCTTCCAGCTGAATGTTGCTGTTGCAGCATCAAACACTGCGCCAGATGGCAGTCCTTCTGCAGAGAAGCTCAATGAATCGCCGTCCACATCAACTGCAGATACTGTAAAGACAAGATTCTGCCCTTCTGTAATTGATTTGTCCC
>JAPLZQ010000070.1 GCA_026394965.1 Candidatus Woesearchaeota archaeon | reverse complement strand
GATTCCTGTCGGGATGTTTATCCCGGAGATTTTTCTGTCCGGAATCCTGTCCAGAATCTTCACAAGCGCCCTTATGCTGTTTCCGTGGGCGACAACGAGAATTTTGCTGCCTTTTCTTAATTTTGGAGCCATCTCATTTTTCCAGTATGGCTCAAATCTGAAAACTGTGTCTTTCAGGCTTTCTGTAAGGGGAAGTTCAGATTTCTTCAAGTCAAAATAAAGCGGGTCTTTTCTTGGATTCATGTCGCTTTTTATGTCTAAGGCAGGAGGGCGTTCATCATAGCCCCTTCTCCAGGCGTAAACCTGCTTCTCCCCGTATTTTTTTGCCATCTCTCTTTTGTTTAATCCCTGGAGGGCGCCGTAGTGCCTCTCATTGAGGCGCCAGGAATTCTCAACAGGAATTGAGAGTTTCATTTCAGAAAGAATTATTTTCAGGGTGTCTGTTGCCCTTTTCAGGACAGAGGAGAATGCAATGTCAAATGTGAAGCCATCTTTTTTTAATGCTTTTCCCGCTTTTCTGGCTTCAAGAATTCCCTTCTCTGATAATCCAACATCCACCCAGCCGGTGAACCTGTTTTCCCTGTTCCAGATGCTTTCCCCGTGCCTTACCAGCACCAGTTTTATCATGAATCAGCCCTTTTTATTGCAATTATCTGTAATTATATTATGTCCAACTTTGCTATTTATATATGTTTTTGGTAAAGTTTTAATATTTAATGCAAGTTTTTCAAAAATGGTGATAAAATGATAGAATACGGCGAATACAAGGGAAACAAGCTCATCGTGATAAAAAAGACTCCGGATGACAAGTTTCCGTTCAGCTTCGGAAAGACAAAGGCAAAGCTCATTGTTGAAAACTTTGATGCAATAAAGAAGTTTTCCGAAGAGGAATAAAAGGGATTGGCGAGGGACAGATGAAATTCTCCTATATGCTTGCTCCACTGCAGGATTTCACAGGGGATGCTTTTCGGGCGTTATGCCACAGGCACGGTGCGGACATAACATTTACTGAGATGATAAGGATTGAATCCCTGTCAAAAAAAGATGAGGATTCACTTTCCAGGATTGATTTTAAGGATTCCACTCCTGTTGCAATCCAGCTTCTCGGGAAGGACTGCATCCAGCTTAGGAAATTCCTTGAATCCTTCAGCCCTCATAAGGGATTTTCCGGCTTCAACATAAATGCAGGATGCCCCAATCCCCAGGTTACCTCTCTTGGATACGGCTCTTTTCTCCTGAAAAAGCCGGATAATATCACTGCCCTGATTAAAACCATAAGGGACTTTAATTATCCTGTCTCAGTCAAGATGCGCCTCGGAAGGACAAGGCATGACAAGGAAAAAAAACTCTATCTTGATGTGCTTTCCAGGTGCGAGCCTGATTTTTTCATTGTGCACGCAAGGGCTGGAAGCGAGGGCTATGATGTTCCTGCTGATTTCTCAGTTTATCAGGAGTGCGTTAAAACAGGGAAAACCATTGTTGCAAACGGCGACATCAGGAGCAATGAGCAAATCTCGCTTCTGAAAGATTCAGGGGTTTCAGGCGCAATGATTGGAAGGGCAGCAATTGAGAACCCCCAAATCTTCAATGAATTGAAAGGAATACCTACTGTTCCAGCAGCAAAAATCAGGGAAGAATACCTCTTCCTTGCAGAAAAATACAACGAGCCCTTCAGATACAGAAAAAATGTTTTTAAGAGGATGAAATGAAAAAGCTTCCGGGAATTGCATACCATATAGTTCCGAGATACATCTATGAGAAATCCATAAACCGGCTTGGAAACTACAACTGCTCCGGCTTTGAGAATTCAAAATTCATGCACGCAACATCTGACCTGAAGGAGCTGAAAAAGGTTGCTGACCTGCTTTTCACAAGAACAGTTAAGAAAGATGAGGTTCTTAACAAAAGGAATGAGTTTTCAGGGATGTTTTATGAAAAGCCAGATGTTGAATTCCTTCTCCTGAAAATAAATATGAAAAAGGTAAAGTCCAGAATAGGATTTATTCAACCTGCATTCTGCCACTTCTACAAGTCAATACTGAAGAATGCGTTTAAGGCGGTAAAAGTCAAAAGGGACAAAGCAGGGAGATTCCTTATTTAGATGCTTTATTTCTTCCGCCTTATTTTGCCTTGCCTTTCCCTGCCGGATTTTCCTGATTTTATCTTTCTTATCTCCAGAATAGATGTGATAAGCACTGCTATATACATCAGAAGCCCGTATGAGCATGTTGGAAGCAAAAGCGCATACTGGCATTTTCCAAGAGGGCATCCTGCAAAGAAAATCTCCTTAACAGAGAATGCTCCTGAAAAGATTATTCCGAGAATTGCAACTCCGGATATTCCTGCAGCAATCCTTAACTTTTTCTTCTTTCCAAAAAGCAGTATTGCAGATAGAATGAGGATTGCAGAGAACATTGCAAAGCCGTAGATGCAGGTTGGAAGCCCTAAAAAGGATGAGCAGCCCTCATTGAATGCGCACACCTGCATTATTAATTTTCTCGCGCTCAGGTATCCTGAGAAAAGCACGCCTGCTATTGCGAATATGAAAAGCCATTTTGGGATATTGTCAGTTTTTGCCATGGAGAAGTTTAGAGAAGGGAAGTTTATAAATCTAATGAAAAAATTTAAAAAATAATTAGGGAAATTTTAATTAACGCTTCTCTCAACTGCCGCAGATTAAACGCGGAGCCGCATTTAGCTTTGCATAACAAAATAATAGAAATATTTATATATTAGTTAATATAGATAACATATATGGAACTCAGGGAGGGAAAATACACTGCCGAGGTGTTTGCCAGCGAGAACAATTTAGGCAGACAATCAGCAATTAATCTGCTTTCCAAACTGAAAAGGCAGGGATTGGCAGAAGTAACTGGCGGAGGAAAGCAGAAGAGGATATACACCATACATAAACTGCCAAAAAAGAAAACAAACGGCTTTTATGATATGATAAATAAGTACAGCCCGGAAAAACTCCAGCCAAGATTTGAGCATTACACAACTGGAAGGTATACTCCCGAGCAGGCCATAATCGATGGGATAAACATAGGCGATGCAAGGACATTGGAAGCGACAGCGCATTTGTTCAACCAGGTAGCCAGCTGGAAGAGATTATTTTTCCTGGCAAAAAAAAATAAGCTTGAAAAGCAGATGATAACGCTTTACAAAAAAGCAAGGGAGACAATCAGATGCAGGCGGATGCCTGAGAGGTATCTGAAGTGATAAACACGCAGGATCAGGAAGAACTATTCCGGTTAATAGCAGATTATCTGGAAAAAGACGCAGAATGCATTGCAATCGGCGGCACTGCAATGATGTTCCACGGATATAAAACAGCAACAAAAGACATAGACCTGGTGTTCAGAAACAGCAAAGACAGGGCGGCATTTATAAGTGCAATTGAGAAATTGGGATATTCGCAAAAATCATTAAAATCAATATATAATGAAAAGAGGCTGAAAAACAGAAATAAGCCGTTGCTTTACTCCAGGGGCGAGGAACGATTTGACCTTTTCGTGAAAGATATCTTCGGCTTTGAAATCGAATTTGAAAAATTTGTGCAAAGGCATGATTACATCGGAAAAAGGGAATTGATAGTGTTCACAGCGCCGAAAGAATACCTTGTGCTCCTGAAATCCGTAACTAACCGGGAAAAGGATTACGAGGATATGGAGGCAATTGCAAAGGCAGAGCAGAATATTGACTGGTCTTTTATTGTAGATGAAGCCATAAGAAAAAGAAAGCAAATTCCATGGATTCTTATTGATTTGGAAGAGAAAATGGAGCGGCTGAGAAAGGTAACCTTCATCAAAGAAGAGCACTTCAATAAAATATACGCTGCAGAAGAAGCAGCGAGAAGCAGGAAGAAATAATGCAATCTTCTTTACCTAATAAAATTATAAATCTGGAACCAATATTTAGAGAATCCCATAAATAACCGCGGTCATTTTATTACTGCACCATCCCATATTTTTTATTCTTTTCTGTCATCTTGAGAAAATATTTAAATCTCTGATTAAAAATTTTCGGACGAATTCTGGCGGTTTCTATCCAACCGATACGAATACATTTGTATGAATTAGGAAATTTCTGGAAGTTTTTCCAAACTTTTCTGTCTTGTTTAAGAGTTTTCAAAATATCGGGAGCAATTGTTATTTTTTTATTTTTTTGGTTTGCATTAAATATGTGTGCTATGGAAGCAAGACCAGCGGAAGTCATTTTACCTTGTTCTATAAGGCGGCGAACACGTTCCTTATTCATTTCTGAAAGCTTACTTTTCGGTTTTCTCGGAGTAAATCTTTGGGCAAATTTTTCTTCATCAATACCTTTGAGATTGCTGTCTATCCACCCATAGCAGAGTGCTTCTTCAACAGCATCGTTGTATGGTATCCTTGTTTTGCCGGATGATTTTCTATAGTAGATTAGCCAAATTTCTTTTTCTTTATTATGATTTTTAGCAATCCATGAGCGCCAATCGTTTCTGTTGGTCAAATATAATGTTTTTCCTGGCTTCATATTTTTTTAAATAACGACTCGAAACTTATAAAACATTCTAAATGATATTTCATTCAACTAAAATTGCCATTAAGAAAATAAAGAATAGCTCCCCGCGGATTCGAACAAGTCTTTAGGAAATACTTGAGACAATCAATATTAATTTTGCAGGACACGAAATGTAAAAAAAGAAATAAAAAATAAATAAACTTTTATTTTTTTAAATCATCAAGATTCTTAATTGCTTCAATTTTTTTAACAGCGGCTTTAACTTTTGGCTCTAATGCGTATGCAACATCATCATAACCTAAACAAAAAACTCCGTTGCCTTCATATTCAGACTTATCATGAAGATGACCTTCTAATTCGCTTGCTGATTTTTGTGTTCCAGATACATGCATATCTATTACTTCTTGAGGATTAGTTTGCTTTGTTTTATATAGAACCGAAATTGCTTTTTCCGCAGCACCTTGACCATTATCTCTGTCGTAAAGCCCCGGATTTAACTCATCACCGGATATGTCAATTTTCATTACTCTTCCCTTAAGATAATCAAAATATGTATAACCTGCATCTATCATTTTTTGGGCTTCTTCCCTCTTCATTGGTTTAGGATCATATTGCATGAATCCCATTCCTTGAGGTTTTGACGCATTATAAAGAACTGCCAAGACATCTGCTTTGTTAATGTCCTTTATATTTATTTTTTTATCTGCCATTTGTATTTACCCCCAAATCTTAATAACTATAGAGTAGTAACTTTCATATATAAATTTTTCGGTTTTAATCTAATTAGGATTAAGTCAATATATTATCTGAAAACAATAAAATTCAATGATACCTACTTCTCTTAAAAAAACAAAGAATAGCCCCGCGCGGATTCGAACCGCGGTCACAAGATCCAGAGTCTTGTATGATTGGCCACTACACTACGGGGCTGTTATTGCTGGTTTTATAAAAGTTATATAAAAATCTATCTGATTTTTTCCTACCGCTCGAGGTATATCCCCCTTATTATGTCTGTCTTCGTGATTACGCCCAGGAATTCGCCCCTTTCAGAAACAAGAATCAGCCCTGAATGGGAGAGAAGCCCTGACAAATCCGATATAGGAGTGTCTTTTGAGACAATGGGGGCGCATTCCTGAAGCACGTCCCGCGCATTCTTTATTTCCTTCCTGTCTGACTGCATTGCTTCAAGGATTCCTGTCTCAGTAACCATCCCGATGCACCTTTTCCCGTCAATGACAGGAAGCTGGGAAATTCCATAGGCTCTCATCTTCTCAATTGCGCCCTTCAATGGAGTTCCTGGGGAAACAAAGATTATCTTTCTGCTCATCACATCCTTTGCCTTTACTCCCTTCTCATTCCCCATTGATTTCAGGGTGTCAAGAATCTTCTTTGCCTTGCTGAAAGAAGGGTCTATCCTTCCGCTTTCAATCTTTGCAATGAGGGACTGGGAAACTCCTGATGCCT
This sequence comes from Candidatus Woesearchaeota archaeon, assembly GCA_026394965.1. NCBI lineage: Archaea > Nanobdellati > Candidatus Woesearchaeota > Candidatus Woesearchaeota archaeon. The sequence goes on along the minus strand of JAPLZQ010000070.1, from coordinate 9,525 downwards.
TTGCAAGCTCTGACTGGGTTATCCCCACTTTCATCCTTAAACTTTTTATCTGAGACAGTTCTGGTTCCATAAATCAGGAATATTCAATTATGGTTTAAATTCTTTTCGGAATATCAGACAACATCAATGACAGTCCTTGAGATAACTCCGATGAAGCTTTCCAATGCCTGTATCCTTTCAATTGCTCTTATTGTGCCCGAATGCCTCTTCTTCCTCACGAATTCCTCGTTTTTCTTTCTCAGCATGTGCTTTTCATCAGAAACCCTGTTGGAAAGCATTTTGTCAGATGAGAAATAGCTCTTCATGCACTCATTGTAGTTTTCCATTGCATTTTTCAGCGCTTCTGCTATGAACTTAGCCTCTTCCCTTGGGGTATCCTGCTCAAAATTCCTTGCAAGGTTCTTGATATTGTCGCCGATGTTTTCAAGGCTTTCCATAACCTTGTTGATAATCAGGAGATTTAATGGCAGCAAGCCAAGCATTCTTGCAGTTGCTGGTTCATACAGGGATTTCCTTATGATTTTTGATGCTAAAAAAGAAAGGCGGTTTATGTTCCTGTCCATGTTTTCAAGGCTCTCAAAGCACGCTTTCATCCTGTTCGGATTTTTATCCGGTATAAATGAGGAGAGCGCAGAACTGCATTCTGCAATCATTGATTTTATCCCTGAGTCCATCTTCCTGATTAATGAATCTATTGAAATCTCGTCGATTTTCAGGTAGTCCTTTATGTAAATCCTTTCGGGCGTGTATTCCATTATCTCAAATGCGATGAGCTGCTCCATTGTCGCCCTTATCTCTTTACTCAGTTGATTGAGGTTCTTTCCCCTTATCTCAACAGATGAATATCCGTTTATGTATGCTGAAACAAGGCTTCTCACAAGCATCTCAGGGCTTGTCTCTTCGGCATTTATCCTCGCTTCCCTTAATTCCACCTTTCCCTTAATCTCTCGTGGCGATATTATGAGATTGTGCTCGCGGCTTTCCTCAATTGAGAGAAGGTCGCCCTTCTTTATCTCCTGCTCCCTGACCCATTTCTGGGGCACAGATATCACATATGATGTGTTTCCTGATTTTACAATCCGTCTGTATTCCATTCCTTCTGCCTCAAAGTATATACTTTACATACTTTAATATAAGTAAGTCAATAAAGTATATATATTTTTCTGATATGTATTATTTTAGGGCTTCAGAATCATTTGAGAAAATATTTGCGTGTGCATTGTTTTAAGAGTGGAGGAATGAATGCCATGAAAAAGAACGAGACTTCTATAATATGCCAGCTGAGGCAGAACTCAAGGATGTCTCTCACAAAGATGAGCAGGAAAACAAGCATCCCGGTTTCAACAATATATGAAAAGCTCAAGTCATACCGGGGCGGGCTTGTGAAGAAATACACTGCGCTCATTGACTTTGACACATTCGGCTACAGCACAAAGGTGAACATGTTCCTCCGTTTTGAAAGGGAAAACAAGGATGAGGCAAGGGTTTTTCTCATGAAGAATCTTTTTGTGAATTCCCTCTACAAGATAAACAACGGCTATGACTTTATGGTTGAGGGCGTCTTCCACAACATAAAAGAGGTTGAGGAGTTCCTTGACTCCCTTGAGGTTAAGTTCAACCTCCGGGAAAGGCAGGTTTACTACATAGTTGACGAGCTAAAGCGCGAGGAATTCATGTCAGATGTTCAGCTGCTTCCCCTAATGGACATTTCAGTGAGGAACTAATCCCGCAGAATTATATAATTATATAGCAATATATAAAATATAAGGATAAAGTATATATAAATTTCTCACCTTATATAGAATATCTCCGGAAAGAACGGAAATAAGACCGGGTTTTCCGGAAAAACGCAAGGGAGCGATAAAAATGAAAAAGGATCTTTGGACTGATTACCTGGATAGAACTGACTTACCTTGGGGTTATGCATCTCCTGGTGATATTAGGATTCTTCATGAGAACGGTGTTAGACTGCCGCCCTATCCTGTTCAGAGCCTTGTTGATAGAATAACTGACCCGATGGATTGGAAGGGCCGTGTGCAGTATGCTAGTTCAGTCAGTTACGAAGTCAAGCGAACACTTAGTATGGTTAATGCATTAAAAAAATCTGAGTCGCCAGTTTTCCATTATTCCGAAAAAACCAGCGAGCCGGTTTATTCAATTGGCAGCAGCAAAAGCACATCCGGCTTAAACCTTGATGAAATACTCGGCAGGAATAAGAAATGGTGATTATTCCAATCAGAATATTTGTTTCAAAAATGTTTTTATACGCCCGACTGCCTGTATCTGGGAGATGGATACAGATAGATTAGAGGTGTTGTTTCTTTATTCTTCATGTATTCTTAGCCGGATTGTATAGATAAAAGATTGTAATATAAATAATGCAATAAATGGAGGGATTTTTTATGAGAAAGATTCTCACTGCGGAAAGCGTGACAGAAGGGCACCCAGACAAGGTGTGCGACATTATTTCAGACAGCATTGTTGATGAGATTTTGAAGAGCGATCCCAATGCAAGGGTTGCCTGCGAGACATACGCAACAAGAGGAGTTGTGCTTGTCGGGGGGGAGATAACCACAACTGCCTATGTTGAGATTCCAAACATTGTCAGGGCAGCAATCAGCAAGATTGGCTACAACAGCGAGGATTCAGGGCTTGACTCAAAGACAACAGGCGTTCTTGTCGCAATCCAGCCGCAGAGCCAGGACATTGCGCAGGGCGTTGATGAGAGTTCAGGGCACGAGCAGGGCGCAGGGGATCAGGGCTCAATGATAGGATATGCCTGCACAGACACTCCTGAGCTTATGCCAATGCCAATTTCACTTGCGCACAAGCTATGCATGAGGCTTGCAGAGGTGAGAAGGAAGAAAATACTGTCTTATCTCAGGCCAGACGGGAAAGCCCAGATAAGCGTTGAATATGAGAATGGGGTTCCTGTGAGGATTGACAATGTGGTTATTGCAGCCCAGCATTCTCCTAATGTTTCATTGAACAAGCTCCGCTCTGACATAATAAAGGCGGTAATAAGGCCTGTCTGCGGAAAGCTCCTTGACAGGAATACAAGATACATAATCAACGGGACAGGAAAGTTTGTGCTTGGAGGCCCTCAGGCAGACACCGGAATGACAGGAAGGAAGATTGTTGCAGATGCCTACGGCGGGATTGTTCCCCACGGAGGCGGCGCATTTTCAGGGAAAGACCCCTCAAAGGTGGACCGCTCTGCGTCATACATGATGAGGTATATTGCAAAGAACATTGTCGCAGCAGGGATTTCAGACAAGTTCCAGATAAGCGTTGCCTATGCAATCGGGATTTCAGAGCCAACTGCAGTAAACATTGAGTGCTTTGGCACAAACAGGATTCCTGAGGAGCAGATTCTTGCCATTATAAAAAAGCACTTCTCATTCAAGCCAGCTGAGATGATAAAAATACTAGATCTCAAGAGGCCGATTTACTCAAAGACAGCCTGCTACGGGCACTTTGGAAGGGAGCTTCCGGAATTCACCTGGGAGCGTGTTGATAAAGCCGAGATACTCCGAAAGGAGGCTGGATTGTAGGCATTTATCAAGACGTGAACCATTAAATTTTTTATTAAGTTTTTTTTATTATTTTGACGGTGGCTTTTCTTTTTGTCAATGATGTTTGTGGATACAAAAGTGGCTACAAATTCTAAAAGAGATTAATGTGGAAGTGACACAATCAAAAAATAAAAAATAATAAAAGATTAAAAAACTTATTTCTTAATATATCCAATTGCTACACTGAGTATCAGTGGAGTTAAGTATGTCAGTATCAGATGATAATAATCCGCCAGTGTCATGCCAAAGAGTCCAACAAGGAATATCAAGTCCAGCAGCATCAATTCAACGTACCATGTTATTCCTGCAGTCCATCCTTCCTTAACAGCATCTTTGCGGACATTCCTGAATTGATAGTACGCAGCAATCGCAAATCCTATCGCTCCAGTAACACCCATCAATGCGTAGAACCATGCAGCGCTTACTAAAGGCGCATTCACTTTAACATCCCAAACAAAAAAGCTTGAGATAAACGGAACTCCCCAAGCTATCAAACCAAGCAATAAAAGTTTAACATATTTATTCATTTTTTCACCTTCTTGTTAAATAGCTGTTGTGCTGGACAGCCAAGTTTTCTTTGTTTACAATATTTACAAGCTAATTGGCTTCTTATTATTCCATTACCAATAAAAGTCAAAATAAATAATATGAGCACTAATGCCAGCAAAATCCAATCAAAATTTATTATTAAAAGAATTGTGCCGATAATCATGGGAATCAATGAAACCATAAAATCCGGAACAATATCTTTCCATGTCATCTGTTTTTTACAAAATTTGTTCACATCTCCCTTTTTGAAGAATATGCTGCTTATTTTACCTTTACCAAATGCACAAGTTTTTCCGTAGTAATAACAATTGACGCAATGTCCCTTTATTAATCGAAATTCCAAGATTCCGATAAAGATTAAGTATAAAATTAGCCAAATAAGGCCTATCTGATAAATTATGAATGCTCCAATTAAATAAATTGCTATTGAAACAAAATTTGAGACAAATACAATCCAGCAGGGATAGTTTTCATAACATTGTTCTTTTTTCATATTCTAAACACATCATCACTAAAAGAATATAAATTTTTCTATCCGGAGTAGGAAAACTGCTTATGTGGTATTTACCCCTGGCAAATATTTGCGGAAGCTGCAACTATCACGTTTATAGAGGATAAAGCGGTATAACCCGTCAAAACATGGGAGCTTACGGACAAAGCCACAATCCTGAGAAAGGAGGCAGGATTCTAAGAAAATGCTCAAGAAGGCAAAGCAATTTTTAATTTTATAAAAAAAAGAAAAAAGAAAGAATTAGTCCTAGTCTTTAGTAACTGCAAATAATGCCTTTACTGCAACTATTGCTGCTGCTGGGCCAATGAACACAGTTATCAAACCAAAAAATGTGCTAATCATCGAACCCAAAGGTAAATTAGCAACAATTGATGCTAAAGACTGAAATGTAACTAAAAATGCTATTGAAGCCACTAAAAATCGCGTTACTTCTCTTCCAGTCACATTTAAAAAACCCACTATCAAACCTAGTACTGCCAACAAAAATATTGACCATGTTGGAATAGTCTCAGCACTCACTACAGTCACTATTGCAATTAGTATTGCAACAATTAGACCTATAATAAAGGCCCATGCGCCTATAGATTTGCTCATCTAATACACCCCCTTTTTTTAGAATACTTAATACTAGATTCAACTGAGCATTCAAACTTTATAAATTTTTCCTTTATAAAAGAGGAGAAACTCGACTCATTCCAACTTCATCTGGGAGAAAGTAGACAAGGCAGGGGAATTGAGAAAGGAAGCGGGGCTGTAAGAAAAGTTCTGCATTTAAATTTATTTTTTTTGTTTTATTTAAACCTTTTTCCTGCGGAAAAGATTCAGGATTCCAGACGCCCTCTGCATCATCCTCAGTATTATGCTTGTCTTAAGGCGCATTGCCTTTTCAGGGCAGAGTTCAACGCAGCAGAAGCAGCTTATGCACTTTTCTCTGTTGATTTTTGGGAATCTGTCAAAGGATATTGCCTTTACCGGGCAGTGCTTTACGCAAATCATGCATCCAATGCACTTTTCCCTTAAGACAACCGGCTTTGGGGATAATCTTCCGAAAATCCTCTGCGCAAGTATGAGCACATTCTTGTTCACATTAATTATCTTTTCGTAATTGACATAATACTTTTTGAGATTTTCTCCGATAATCTCCCCTTCCCTTCCAAAAATCCGGATTTCCTTCTCATTTGAGAGTTTTCTTTCAAAGGCGATTTTTGTAGTCAGGATTTCATTGGGGTTAAACCCGATTATCTCTGAGCTTACATAGTCAACTGCAACCCCGTCTTTTCCTGCAATTATAAGCCCTGTCTTTTTCGGGGTTCCTGTGCTCGGTCCAGCCCCTTCCATTCCGGTAATTCCGTCCATTATTGTGAATTCCGGCTTTACATTTTCGTAAATGTCGGTAAGGAGCTCGCAGAATTCCCTTTCAGCAGGGGCTTTCATGTGGTAGAGGGATTTTGTGGCGCCGGGTATTGTTCCGTATATGTTCTTGACTGCTCCTGTGAATTTTGTGAGTGCGTGGGTCTTTAGTTTTGGAAGATTTATTATTATTTCAGCGTCAAGCACGCTTTTTGGGAAGAAAATTCCCTTCAGGATTTTTCCCCTGCTGTTTCTTACAAACTTTTTATCATCCTTTTCAAAGGCAACAAGTTTTGCACCGTATTTTTCTGCTGCTTTTCCTATTCCTGATTCAATAAATCCCTTTTCAGTGCATCCGATTCCGTCTGATTCTCCGACAATTATCCTGCATTTTCTTTCTGAGAGAATCCTGCATACAGCTTCCACAATTGAAGGGTGCGTTGTTATTGCCAGTTCCGGCTTTTTGGGCATGAGGATGTTTGGCTTTATGAGAACTCTGCTTCCTTTCCTTATTTTGAATCCCGCTATTTCCATTGATTCCTTTACTGCGGAATAAACCCTGCTTTTTTCATAGGAATCGCACCTTACTATTGATACCTTTGCCATTGCCTGCCTCATCTTTCCTTATTTCTTTCTTATCTTTTCCTCATCTCAAAGAGAAGGCTAACTATAAGATATGAGAATGTTATTATGAAAACCAGGAGGACTGGGCTTGTTGTTGCATTCAGCTCCAGAAGATTGAAAGCAGAAGATATGTTAAAGCTGCTCATAAAAATATCTCTGTAAGAGTTTGCGATTTTCTGCATTGCAAATGCTGCTCCTGAGACAAAAGCACTTATTAAAAATATCCTTGCCCAGATATTTGAATTTGCCTTGAATCCAAGGAATATCAGGTTTGAAAGAACTGCATTTATGCATCCAATTACCATCAGCATAATGTAGGGCTCTTTTGCAATAAAGCCGAACATGTTTATCCCTAAATTGTCTGCAAGTATCATCAAAAATGAGAATATTATTCCGATGATTATTGAAAGGAAGTAAGGCAGGAATGCCCATCTTTTTTTGGCTTTAGGACTTTTTTCTTCAGGCGCTTTAACTTCTTTCCCGTTTTCCCGCAGGAATCCGTGGAAAGCTTCTGCTATTTTCCTGTTCTTGAATCCTTCTTTGTTGAGGTTCTCAATGACTTTTTTGAAATACCTGTCTATTTCAGAAATTTCTTTATTGGGCTTTTGATAATTGCCGTTCGGGCAGAATATCTGCTTGTTGAATGAGTATGCTATATCCTCATTGGTGAATCCAGAATCCTTAATCTTTTCAATTGAGAGAAGAAGGTATTTTTCCAACTTTGAATCTTCCAATCAATTCACCTCTTTTTTTGAATATAATATTTTAATGCGAAATATCGTAATGTGAGATTATGCTCTTTTTTTATTGTTATTATTCAAGCGGAACTCCGCTCCAGAGAGTCCAGTCATTTGACGGCGCATATGCGCCGAACACGAAATACGGCGACTGCATACTGTTGAAGTATGAGTGTTCAATATCAGTCCATCTTCCCCCTTCAGGCGCTCCAACTCTTGTTCCAAGCGCGTAAATCGGGCTTCCGAAGTGCGCCCATGTCTGGGTTAATTGCCTTCCCGGCTCTCCATACCCTTCTGAGCTTAATGCTCCTGAGTATCCCTTCTTTTTAAGGTATTCAACTGCGCTTTTCACGGGGAGCATTCCCTCTCCAGCAGGAAGGTGGGTGTGCCCCTTTCCGAATCCGTCTACAATGTGGACATTCCCTATTATCTCTTCCTTTTCCATCTTTTTTACCTGGTCCAGGTACCAGCCGTCAAATCTTTTGTATCTCTGCTCTTCTGTCTCCCCTGCTTTCGGTGTGAAATACCTGAACCACATTCCGAGGTGCTGGGTGTCAAGGGTTGCCTTGATGTGCTTCTTCGCCTCTTTTTCAGCATCCTCTCTTGACATATTCCTGTAATTTGGGTTGTTTATCATGAGCGGCTTTCCGCTTTCATCAAGTGCCCCGCTCGGGTCGTGAATCTGGGGCTTTGTTAAGTGTTCCACCATCTTTTTTCTTGCGTTCTTTACAAGCTCAATAAGCTCCTCTGGGTGGCTTCCGTATCCCATCTCCGGGAAAAGGTTCTCCGGCGCAATAAAGATATCGTCATTTATGAGCCCTCTCTTCCTTCCCTCATCTGTCCTCTGCATGGCGTATATCCCGAGTTCTGCGTATGAATTCAATGATTTGTCCTTTGCGTATTTCCAGGATGAGACAATGTTATCCTTTGCAAGCTCTGCATCCTTCGCGCGCTGAAGCTGCCCTGATGCCATTTCCTGGCTTGAGCGTATCCTGTCCTGGATTTCCTTTATCGCCTTGTCTATCACTTCTGTCGGCTTTTTGTATTCGGGCGATATTCCGAACTTGTCTAAGCCGCCTTCAGCCATCTCTATCTTCCACATTTCCTTTTCAGGGGTGTTTTTTTCCAGCTCTGCAAAATGCTCCCTTTTCTTCTTCAGTTTTTCAACGAGCTTGAACTGGTCTTCCAGCCCCTCAAGGTAGTTCATTGCCCAGCCCTGCGCAAACCTCTGCTCTCCCTCCTGGGTTGACTGGTAGAGCGCCTCTTCAGGGGTTACCTTTTCCTCAGCCCGTAATTCCCCAACGCTTTTACCCTTCTTTTTTGCTATTTCCTCGTTTCTCCTTCTTGCCTCTTCCTCAAAGTATTTCCAGGACTTCTGCTCCATCTTTATCTTTTCAGGGCTTTTCGGGTCAAACTCCGGAACCCTGTCCATGAAATTGACTTTGTTGTTGTCATAGTCAGTGAAGTCGTCCTTTAATACCTTGTTTCCTTTGCTGTCAACATAATCATTTTCAGCTGTTTTCCATTTGGGAATTATTATCGGAAGGTCTTTTCTTATCATCTGCACAATATGCCCTGTCCTTTTGTCTATCAGAGGGTATAGTGCGCTTTTTTCCTCTTCTTCATACTGCCTGAACTCGCCCTTGTTCCAGGGCTGCTCCACAAGAGGCCTCTCATATTCTCCTGTGTGGACAACTATTGCCGAGCCTCCTGTTGTGTCTGCTGAGAAATCAATCGCCTTTTTTACCTCTTCCAGCTGCATTGCCCTGTATTCGTCGCTGAAGCCCTGCTGCTTTCCTGCATATCCTGAGAGGTTTCCAACCCATGTCGGGGAGTGGACGCTGTGGATTTTGACATCGTTTATCTTCGCAAGCTGCCTTATGTCTTCCCTCATTTCCTTTCCGTATGCTTCCGGGCCCACAAACGGCTCTGAGCCCTCGCCCTGGAGCGAAAGCTCAATCTTTCCTGCGCCCTTCCAGATTGCCGCCTGCATTGTGTTCAGGAGATTTCCTCCGCCAGCCCTTCCCTCTGTCACTGTCTGTCCTATTTCCCTTATTGAGAGGAGGGGCTTTTCTATTCCGTAGCCGCCTGAACTGCCAGAACTGCTTTCTCCTGCCTCATTTACCGGCAGGGGAGGGGCTATGTTAGAATAAGAGTCCCTGTCCATTGCGCTGTAGTA
>JAPLZQ010000069.1 GCA_026394965.1 Candidatus Woesearchaeota archaeon | reverse complement strand
GTGAGCTTCTTGCCCTTCTTTATCTTGTCCTCAACAATCTCTTCCTTCTCCTTGAGGACTGTCTCATCCTTCTTCCTTTTCTCCTTTTTCTCAACATTGGAAATTGTGGTGAGCTCTTCCTTTCCCTTCTGCATCTCATTTATGTCGCTCTTGAACTTTGAGTTAAGCTCTGAAAATTTCTTCTTTGCATCGAAGAATTTTTCATACGCATTTTCCTCATTCTTCTTGAACTCATCAACAGACTTTGACACTTCAAGCATCTGCTCATGCTTCTTCTGGCTTTCGGCAGCAAGCTCCTGTATCCTTCTGTGGATTTCCTCAACATTGCTCTTCATATTGTCAATTTCCTTTGAGAGCTTGTGCGAGCCAGCCCAGACCTCGCTTATCTTCTTGGCATCTTCATACTCCTTCTTGAGCTGCTTTATGAGCTTCATTACCTTCTTCTCCTTTTCAAAGGAAAAGGCCTCTGTTTCAATGCTCATCTCAAGAGAGTCCATCTGCCTTTTAATCTCAGAAGGGTCTTTCTCAACCTTGTAGTCGGACATTATGCTCTTCTTCTGCTCATTGACAGCCTTTATCTGGGTTATCTTTTCCTTTATCTCTGAGTTGAGCTTGTTCCTCTCTTCCTTCAGAGTCCTTACCTGAGCAGTAAAGTCGTCCCTCTCCTTCTTGAGGTTCCTTATCTCGGCAATCTTAGCAGAAATCTCTTTCGCATAGTCCTCTTTCTTCTTGAACCATGCTTCCTTCTCCTCATTGACAGCGTTGAGCTGCTCCTTGATTTCGCCGACATTTTCCTTTATTTCGCCGACTTTCTCAAGTATCTCTTTCTTGCGCTCTTCAGGAGCGTCTCCGCCTGCGCTATCAGTTGTTTCTTCTGCCATTCGCTCTCATCCTTAGCCGAAGAGTGCTCCAAGACCTGCAGCTGCCTGCTCTTCTGTCTTTTTCTCCTCTTCCTTGTCAGCCTTTTTCTCTTCCTTTCCAGGTGCGCTTGGTGCAGCAGCAACTGAAACTGTCTGTGCCATCTCTATAGCCTTTTCAATGTCAACTCCTTCCAAAGTGGCAACCATTGCCTTGACCTTGGCTTCGTCAACCTTGACTCCTGCGGCTTCGAGAACCTTTTTCAGCGATGGTTCATCAATCTTTTTTCCTGCTTTGTGAATCAGCATCGCAGCGTATATGTATTCCATTTCTCTTACCTCCACGGATAAATTTAATTTTTTCCTTTCGCCTCAAAAATTGAATGATGCGCATGAAACTTTTATTGCGGGACAAGCGCTGAAACTGCCTGCGCCTGCCGGAATGCCTTTGCAATGATTATAGGCATGACTTCCTTTGCAGGATAGCCCGTTTCAACAGCAAGGCTGAAAGCCCAAGATGCAGCCATTCTCAAGTCCTCGAAAAGCTTTTTGTCGTCAACTTCAAGCGCGTCTCCGCTGTATATAACCCCGTTGTCATACAATGCAACAAGGTTAAGCCCTATTTCCATCGGCTCTATCCCGAACTTCTGGAGGACTGCAGCGATTTTTGCGTCAATCTTGTCGCCCTTTCTCGCAACAACCTTGTCCTCTTTAACGACAATCTTTCCCTTGTCAACGCCTGCCTTTATTCCAAGCTGTCCAAGCTCACTGATTATCGGCCCTGGAGTGAAGCTTGTCGGTCCTGCCGGTATTATCAAGTCCTTTGGCGATGTCTGCCCTGGCTTAGCTGGAGCAGATGATTTGCTCTTCCTGAGCTTCAATGCAATCTTGAACGGCTCCTGGTTTGTGAACACCATAGCGGGCATCCCGATGAGGTAATCCTTAAGCTCCCTGATTTTTGGATTCTTCACTTTCTCAAAGGCGTGCCTGAGAAGCGTCTTTTTGCTCATCCTTATTGTCAGGTCGCTCCTTAGGCGCCCCCTCATTTTCTGGAGCTGAGATGTTGGAAGGTTTTCCAGGTTTATTATTCCTATCACTGGATATTCATTCAGCATCTTAGCCAATTCTTCAACTTCCGTTTTTTTGTATTCAGCAACGTGTGCCATTAGTATCATCCCTTGCGTTCATTAAATTATTTTTATTGCCTTGCCCATTGTGGTTTTGACAATTGCGGCCTTTATGTTGTTCTCCTCGTTTGGAAGGGCGTGCACGAATGCATTGTAAATTACAAGGATATTTTCTGCAATCTCCTCATCCTTCATGTCCTCCATCCCAATCCTGCACTGCACCATAGGCGATGCCTTTAATTTAAGGGAAACTGTATTCTGAAGCCTGTCATAAAGGGGCTTCAGGTTCATTTTTGGAGGGAAGACGCATCCTGCCTTCGGATTCGGCATTTTGCCCCTTCTTCCGAGAATCTTACCGAATGATTTGGCTACAGCAGGCATTATGTTTGCCTGCGCGACGAAGAAATCAAATTCATTTGCGAGCTTTTTTGTCTTCTTTGGGTCAGTTTCATATGTTATGAACTGCTCCTGCGTAATTACCTTGTCGCATGCCTTTGCCTCTTCAAGGCTCTCTGCCCCTGAGAAAGCGCATATCTTCAGCTTCTTTGTGGGAGTGAAATGCAATGGGAGGTAAAGGTCTTTTTGGTTTTCTGTCTTCTTAAGGTCCAAATCCTTTACAGTTATTATTAAGTCAAAGCTCTGGACAAAATTTCTTTTCTTAGAGTTCTGCCTTGCTTTGGATATTGCTTCAATAATATTCTGCTTTTCCATTTTTCCTCTACCCTTCTACTGCCCGAAGCAAGTAGTTCCAGGGATTTCTTTTTTCTCTTCTTTGAAAGAGTGAATTTAAAATAAGTAATAAACGTGGAAATAGGGGTTATTTATAAAGCTTTGGTTTTACTTATACCTTAAGCTTTCTCTTCCTTTTCTCCTTCTTAATTCGCTTTCGCTGCCATTTCCAGCGCATCTGGCTTTTCTTTTTCCATCTTCTGGAACTTCTCTTCAAAAAATCACCACCATTTACGCTATCCGGTAATTATAAAATGCCCCGAATGGGACTTTCAGCGGGCTTTCCCATTTATGCCCGACGGAATTTGATTTTGCGTTAGCAAAATCCTCTTTTCCATCGAGGCTTTTCCTTGGAAAAGGCTCGTTTTGAACCCATGTCCCAGCCTCGAAAGGGCCGGATGATTGGCCGGACTACACTATCGGGGCATTCTAACTGGAGAATTTGCGGTTAGTTTTTAAAATTTTTGTTTTTAAAAACGTTCACATTGCGCTTTTAGCCTGCTCAGGCGCTTTAACTCTGGGGCGCCGTGGAGCCCTCTCCTTTTCGTGCCTTGCGCGCTCCTCCTCAAACTCCTTTTCCATCTCCTGATGAAGCTTTGCGCTGTAGAGCGCAACCTCAATCTCGCCGAAATGGCTTTTCTGGAGAAGGTCAATCTTCTGCTGGTTTGCAAGATGCAGGAGGGGAATGAATGTGAAAACCTTGTCCTCCTTTTTTTCAGAGGGCAAAAGCTCGGAGAACCTGACTGAAGCGCTTTTCTTCCAGGTAATAAGCGCCTTCAACTTTTCATAGATGTTGTTTATCAGCGTGACTATGTCCATCTTTTTTTCCGGGATGTCAAGGCGCCCGCTCGGCTCTCTCATAACGCGCCTGTGCTTCACCTCAAGAGCCTTCTGCAGTGCAAGAACCAAATCATACATTGACACCTTTCTGTTCCTTGGCTGTGGCGTTTTCGGAAAAAGCTCAGGGCGCTCTTCTAATGGATTTTTCCTGAATTCATTCTCAAGCCCGCTGTAGAAGTCATCAGCAATCATCTCAGTGCTTTCCTCTGCGCTTGCGAAAAGCCTGTCCAGCTCTGAAAGATTCTCTCCGATAAGCTGGTGCGATTTTATTTTCAGGAGTATCGCTGCAGCAAGAACGACTTTTCCTGAAACCCGGAAATTCATCTCCTCAAGCTTTTTTATTGCATCAATGTATTTCTTTGTGATGAGCGACACATCTATGTCCCAGGGGTCCATATTCTCGCTTTTCACAAGGTCATATATGAGCGCCTGCCAGGTGATATTGTCATCCTTTGTCAAGAGCTCAAGAATCCTGTCTTCCATTCCCAGACATGTTTTTTTATTTCCTTTTAAATTTTTGTATTGTGAAGTTCAGGCCTGAAAAATCCGCGTGCTATCCCTGTAATTATCAAAACAAAAACATTTTTATATGAAAAGCAAAACCTTTAAAAATTAAACGGGGCGCGTTGCTTAAGCCGGGCTCGTGGTTTAGTGGTTATAACGCTGCCTTTACACGGCAGATGTCGCCAGTTCGAATCTGGCCGGGCCCACCATTCGCGGCAATAGTCTAGTGGTAGGACATGTCCTTGCCAAGGATATAACCCGGGTCCGAATCCCGGTTGCCGCATATTTTTTAGAATGCCGAAGAAAAAGTGAACAATATGGAAACAGCAGAAATCCTTTTAATAACCCACATCCCTTACATTATCCTGGGATTTTACCTTGCGCTAAGCGCAAGGCGGCTGAGGAAGAAAGCTGAGAGAATATTAGAAAAATACATGGAGTGATTATGATGGAAACATACATATCTATTTTAATAACGCAGCTTCCGATTGCATTTGCATGCCTTTGGGGTGCCTATGAAATCCATCTGCTGAGAAAATTTGTTGAGGAAATTAGAAGAAAAAAGAAGTGAGGCAAAGAGATTAAGATTTTTCAGTTCTCCGATAATTTTATAACCTCTTTTGTTATTTTCTAACTTGATTTTATCGCAGGCGTGATTGTAAATGAGAATATTGCTTCTAAACCCTAAAAGCGCGGAATTTGAATTCAGGGACCCATTGTTTCTGCGCTGCGGGGGTGCTTCGAAAAAGGCGCCTTACATCCTTCCCCCGATAGGGCTTGCATACCTTGCAGCAGTGCTTTCTAAGAACTTTGATGTGGAGATAGCAGATCTCTCAGTTCAGGAAAAAAGCATCTCTTACATCAGGAGTTTTGACTGCGTGATTGTGAGCGCAGGGCTTTCGAGCATAGACGAAGACCTTTCCCTGTGCAGGAGAATAAAAACCAAAAAAAATGCAGTTGGGCTCTGCGGAATAACCCCCTCCTCTTTTCCTGAGGAGATAATGAAAAAAGAGAGTTCAATAGGATTTATCATTCAAAATATCACACCTGAGCTTTCAAAAATATCAGAAAAAAACATTTCTTCTTCGAACTTTTCAGGCATTGAAAACATATGCTTCAAAAAAGGAGGAAAACTGATAAAGAATAAAAGCGCTTCCCTTGGAAGCATTGACTCGCTACCTTCTCCAAGGTATAATCTTTTGCCTTCCGGCTATTATGACATACTTGCAAAAGGAAAAAGGATTGCTGCGATGGTAACAAGCCTCGGCTGCCCTTTCTCATGCAATTTCTGCTCTGCAAACAGCAGGAGAACTTATTCTGAAAAGAGCCTGAAAAGGATATTTTCAGAGATAAACACTTTGTGCAGTGAATATGATGACATACTCTTTTGGGATGACAATTTCACAGCTGACAGGAAACGGTGCGAAAAAATATGCGATTACCTGAAAACCAAGAAAATTAGTTTTAGGTGCCTCTCGCGCCCCGACTCAGTTGATTATGATTTGCTTAAGAGAATGAAAGAAGCAGGATGCTATCAAATCCAGTTCGGGATTGAATCAGGCTCGGAAAGAATGCTCTCCTTAATGAATAAACGCCTAAACCTTCCTGCGGCAAAGGAGACGCTTTCTGCCTGTGACAGGTTAGGAATTGAAACTGTTGCCTTTTTCATAATGGGGTATCCTGGAGAGAATGAATCTGATATTTCAAAGACAAGAAAATTCATAATGGAAACAAAGCCGGATTTCATCTCTCTTAACCAATATATAAAAATGCCTGGCTCGAAAGTTCAGGGAAAAGGCGCTCATTCTGATTTTAAGAATGCAGTAACCTCTGAAAGGATAGGAAATTTATACCGTGAGTATTACCTTAACCTTAATTATGTGCTTTCAAGAATGAAAAAGCTTGTTATGCATCCGGGATATGCATCACTTTTCATAAGGCAAAACATCAGATTTTGGAGAGAGCGCGAAGGAAAACTTTGGAAGGCAATACAGAAAAATGACTGATAAAAAAAAGCGAGTTCTTCTAATGAGCCCTAACATCTTCGCAGCATATTCCGGAAGTTTAGTCAGATATAAAGTAAATGCTGCTCCCACTCTTGCTATTGCAATGCTTGCCTCAATTTCAGAGAAGGAAGGATATAATGTTAAGGCTGTTGACTTGAGCGTTTCATCAGAAAGCGAGTTTCTATCCTGCCTTTCTGAATTCAAACCGCACATTGTGGGAATGACATTTACAATAAATCAATATCAAACTATTAAGAGCCTTATACATGTTGTGCGTAAGCATTCTCATGCGAAAATAATTCTGGGAGGGCCTCACGTTTCTGGATTTTCAATCCGCTCATTTAAAGAACTCAAGCCGGATATCATTGTAGTGGGTGAAGGAGAAACTGCTTTTCGTGAGATACTTCAACACAAGAACCTTAAAAATGTAGAAGGAATAGTATTCTCTGATAAGCACAATATCATTTCAACGGCTGCAGCCCATAGCGAAAAGCTTGAATTCTCACCATTTCCAGATTGGAGTGTTTTTGACATGTCAAAATACTCTCATAATAACACTTGCCTTAGCCTAGAAGGAAGCAGAGGCTGCCCATATTCATGTACTTTTTGTGATCATGGCGTTAGTGGAAACTCTTATAGAACAAAAAGTCCTAAGTTTATAGCTGAAGAACTTTCTCTTATAAAGCGTTTAGGTTTTAATAAAGCGTTTTTTGTAGATGATGAATTTGCTTTAGTCAAAGAACATACAATCCGCCTTTGTCGCATCATTATCGAAAAAAATCTTCAAATGAGTTGGGATGCTATTGGAGTGAGACTTGATCATATTGATAAGGAAACACTTTCTTTAATGAAAAAAGCAGGCTGCCACTTAATCGGCGTGGGAATAGAAAGTGGTTCAGAAAGGATTCTCAAGATTATTAACAAACAAGAAAGCATCAAACAAATAATTACGAGTATTAATGCAATAAGACACTCTGGGATAAAAACAACGGGTTATTTTATGATTGGCTTTCCTGGAGAAACAAAGGAGGATATAAAGCGCACAATAAACTTCGCATGTTCATTGGGGCTTACTTACGTAGAGACATCTTTCTTTACTCCTCTTCCTAATACACCTGCCTTTGCTAAATGCAGTAAAAAAGGCAGGCTTCTTGCGCAGAACTTCGAAGATTTTTCCTCTCTGCACAAAATAACTTTCATACCAGAAGGGCTCTCTGAAAGAGAGTTAAAAGCGTTTTACAAAACTTTTTATCTGAGATTCTATCTCAGGCCAAGGCAGATTTTTTATCTTATCAAATCTTCCATAACTGAAAAAACTTTATTAGACGACATAATCTCGTTTTTTAAAATTCTGATTGGCGGAAAAAATGAATGATGAAAAAAAGGCAATCCTGCTTTCAGTTGATTTGGACGGAGAACGGGCATTTTTACAGAAAGATAAGATGCGAAAAGACATTTTCCTGCAGAATGGGCTCCCAAACGCACTTGAATTTTTTAATAATCTTGGGATAAAGCCAACTTTTTTTGTGGTGGGAAGAAATGCTCTGGATTTTCCTAAAGAGCACAGGATGCTAAAAAAATATGATATTGGCAATCATTCATTCTCTCATATTAACTTTTCCTCACTAAATTATGTTGAGAAAGAGAATGAAATAAAAAAGGGGGAGGATGCAATAAAAAAAATAATAGGGAAAAAGCCGAAAGTATTCCGGGCTCCTGACTATTCAATAGACGAAAGTTCCATATCCATACTAAAAAGAAGGGGTTATCTGGCTGATTCTTCCCTCTTGAAAGTGATATTTCCTTTTCGCTATTATAAAAATTACCTGCTTAATAAGAACCTTGATAGAGACAAGTTTGAAATTCCAATGACGCATACTCTGCTTCCCTTCAATGGCACTTCAATGATAAACTATGGCGTTGATAAATCTGCAATAATGCTTGAAAGAATTTCAAAAAATGGAAGAATTCTCAACATAAATTTTCATGACAGGGATTTCACAAATGAAGGAATTAAGAGCCATCTTTTCCTTAACAGGGAAAAATCCAGGGAAACAACTGAAAAAATCATAGAATTCATGAATGAAAGGTTTCGGATAATCAGTTTTGATGATTTCCTTTCCTTGAAGCAGAGATTATGAAATAATTCCTGAAAAGCTCTTTTCTTCCTTTAATCAGGAAATGCTTTTCAACAATCGAAATTTCATCTGAAAAAAGGTTTATGAAAAGAGTTCCTCCTGGCTTCAGGAATTTTCCTGCTTCTCCTGCGAATTTCTCAATAAAAGCCCTTC
>JAPLZQ010000068.1 GCA_026394965.1 Candidatus Woesearchaeota archaeon | reverse complement strand
CCCCAACATCAAGCAATTTAATCCTTTCACTTTCTTTCATATGCTTCCTGTTCTTTTTTGCAGAGAGAAGAATCTCGGATTTGACTGCATTGAACCTTATCGAGGTATCAACAGAAGAAAGGAAAATTCTTGCTCTCATGGGAAAGAGGGAAAGGACAAGCTGGAATGGAATCTTTATGATTTTCACAAAAAGTTCAATTGGCTTCATTTTTACCTTTTCAGCGCCAGATTTTCAGCAAGTTCTGCTATCCTTTTTGAAGCCATGCCGTCAATCCTGTACGCATATTTTTTCACAGCAGATTTTCTTTTAAGTGAAAGGTTCTTTATTGTTTTTTTATCATAAAGGATCTTCCTTATTGAAGGAAGAATATTCTCTTTTTTGTAAACGCCTATTGCTGCGCCGTCATTTACGCAGGGAAGGGTATCCTCTCCAGCCAGATTTAGAACTATTAATGGTTTATCTGAAGCAAGAGCATCCAAAAATGTTGTGGAGCTTATTGTTATTGCTGCAGATGAAATTCCCAGTATCTCAGCCAAGCCAACATTCTTCACAATAATCGCATTTGAGCCTGTTTCATGCATTATCCTTTCTGCAAGAGCCGGGCTTTCAGCAGGATGAAGCTTAATCACAAGCTGAACTTCAGGCATACTTTTTGCAGCCTCAAAAAGGGAATGGAATGCGGGAATCATCTCATTTTCAGGAAGGGGCTGGGAAAAGAAAACAATCACTTTCTTTTTCCTATTTATCCCAATCTTTTCAAGCGCGGCATAAGAATTTCTCCTTCTCGCTTTAAGGTAATCCAGCTGAAGGCTTCCTGTAATATGAATTTTGTTCTGTGAATTTCCGTGCCTTACAAGGATGTCCCTTGTTTCTTCCCCGTAAATAGCCATTGCATCAACATTTGTCTTTGAAAAAAGAGGTATGTCAGAAATCACTCCGTGCTGGACAAAAAGGGTCTTTATCCCATTTTTCCTTGCCGCAGATATCACTGTCTTGCTGAAGTAATTCCAGCAGTCAAAAAGGACAATCAGGCTCGGCTTTCTTTCTTTTATTGCACGCTCAGAAACCTCAATGTAGAAAATAAGCTCAGTAAATCTCGATAGGAAAAGAAATTCAAAAAGCCCGATTATCGATCTACTTATGTCAATTCCATCATATTCCACAGAAATAAATTCCTTCCTGCGGACATGCCAGAGCGAGCTGAGCCTTTTCTCCTCTTTGTTCACCTTATCATTTAATTTTGCATCAACAAATTTTGAGAAAGGCAGATAACTGATATTTTCTCTATCATACATCCCCTTATCAGAGTCGCTTAGCCCGATTACCTCAACCGGACACTTTTTCATCATCTTTGCCCAGGGCAGGGTAAGCTTAAGGGTTCTTGGAGAATTTGTGAAAATTACCACTTTTCCGGCTTTTTCCTCTGAAGAATCCCATCGTTTACTTCTTATCCTCCTAAGTCGCCTAACTTCACAGGAATACTCTCCCAGCTTTTTTATGGCGATTCTTCCGCCAAACCGTATTATTCCGCTCTTAATCCTGGCAATTAACGGGGTTTTATCAATCAGCGGGATTTTTTCCTTGAGAGCAACGCCTTTTGCAAGCATCCCGAATTCTGAGCTTGAGTCAAAAAGCAAAATCTTTTTTGGCTTTTCATTCTTGATAATCGCCTTAAGAGAATCAATATTAGTCACTATACCCAGAAAAAAAGATTCCCATATGTCTATGATGTCAGAATCCCACAGAGATATTCCGCGATAATTAACTGCCTCCTTAAGAAGCGGATTTTTTTCAGGGATTGAACCTGCAAAATCCATTGATTTCTGCCCAGCTTCCCTTTCAATCTTTTCAAGACGGTATTCTGAAAGCCGTTTAAACTCTATTCCTGCCTTTTTCAGCCGCTCTTCAGTTGAGAAATCCATGGCAATAACTAATATGCTGTCTTTCTTAGAGCGCTTTTTAATTTCCGGAATTACAATTTTGTTATAGAAAATATTGTAAT
>JAPLZQ010000067.1 GCA_026394965.1 Candidatus Woesearchaeota archaeon | reverse complement strand
GTGTACTGGACCCTTAAGTACAAGAACAAGAAGGAGGATAGGGACCTGAGGAAATGGGGGATGGAGGCAAAGGGGTTTGATGCGAGAATATTCACCCCATATGGATATTTCAATGAACTAAAGTCCAAGGGATTTCCGACTGATTTCCCATTCTCAATAAAGCCCTCTGAGCTTTCAGCCCTTGATTGGTGCACGACATTTGGAATAAATCCTGACGAGCCAATAGGAGTCCTGATATCAAAGACAGTTTCAGAGCTAAAGGAGGAAGGGACAGATTTCGGGATTGAGGATATTGTTGAGAAAATGCAGAAGGATGAGCATTCAATGCAGAATGTCAGGGATGCTGCAGAGAACAGATTCACAGAAGCGAAGAGCTGGGGGCTTTTTGACAAGGAAGGAACAAAAATAAATGAGCTTGTTATTCCCGGAGAGGTGAGCGTCCTTGATGTAAGCTGCTATATAACTTCGCAGTCCAGCAAGAACATAAGGGCATTAGTTATCGGGCTGATTTCGCAGAAACTATTCCTGGAAAGGATGGTTGCAAGGAAAAATGAGGAATACCAGGAGGTGAACAAGTCAGTAAGCTTCACAGAATATTCGCAGGAGGAAAAGGAGAGGTTTCCCCTTGTGTGGCTTGTGGTTGATGAAGCCCACGAGTTCCTTCCAAGGGAGGGGGAAACGCTTGCAAGCGGTCCTCTCATTACAATTCTCAGGGAAGGAAGGCAGCCGGGAATATCATTGATACTTGCATCCCAGCAGCCGGGAAAAATACACACAGATGTAATGACGCAGTCTGACATTGTGATAAGCCACAGGATTACTGCAAAAATTGACACAGATGCACTTGGAATGCTGATGCAGAGCTACATGAGAGTGGGGCTTGACAAGGTTCTCAATAATCTTCCAAGGGTTTCAGGCGCAGCAATAATATTTGATGACACAAACGAGAGAATGTATCCGATGAGGATAAGGCCCAGAGTCAGCTGGCACGGCGGCTCAGCCCCAAGCGCAGTTGACATCAAGAAAAAAATATTTGACTTCTAAGAAACAATTATAAAAATAAAATAATATTTTATTATGATAAAAATCAAAAAAGCAATTATACCCTTTTGAACCTTGAGACAAGGTCAATCAAGTCAACGTGCCCAAGAAATGTCGCCCTGCAGCAGTATCTTTCAAGCCCTATGGAATCAAGGATTTTTTTCTTGTCCTCTCCCTTCCTTACTTTTTCCTCAAATTCCTCCCACAGGTGTCCTATGGGCTTTCCGCAGCTCCAGCATCTAACGGGAATTATCATTTTTTGCCTGCCTCAATCTTGTTTTTTTTAATTATATTTATAATAAAAATATGCTTATCTGTATGACTTCTGAACCTTTCCTCTTGCATTTCCGTGCCTGTTTGGCTTCTTTGCTTCTTTATGCCTTACATCTGCAACAAGGAGGTGCCTGTCATATCTCTGGAATTCTTCCTTGAGGGCCGGATTGTATGCTGCGAGGCTTTTCGCTATTGCAAGTCTTGCTGCGTCAGCCCTTCCGTTTATTCCGCCGCCATGTACAGTTACCTTTATGTCAACCTTCTTTGCTGAATCCCCCGCAATAATAATAGGTTCCAGTATTTTCATTCTGAGAATTTCCGGAGTCACTGTTTCAATTGGCGCGTTGTTCAGGCTTAATCTTCCTGTTCCCTCAACAAGGGTTGCCCTCGCTATTGCGGTTTTCCTTTTTCCTGAAAATTGCAATGGTTTCATTTTTACTTCCTGCCTCCGAGAAGCCTGCTGAGTTCCCCAAGGTAGGTTATTTTTATGTTGGTGAGCTTTGAAACATTTGCGTTTTTCAGAATTTCCGCTTTTTTTCCTGCGAACTCTTCAGGAACGCCATCAAAGCACTTGACTCTTGAAAGCGCCTCCTTAGCCCTTGAATTTGCGTGGGGAAGCATTCCCCTGACTGTTCTCTTCATTATCATTATTGTTTTCCTGTGGAAAAAAGGGCCTTTTCTCGGAGTTCCCATGTCGGTTTTCTTCGCGTATTTTGCAAGGACGTAAGCCCTGCTTCCCGAGACTACTGATTTTTCGCAGTTCAAAATTGTTACCTGTTCGCCCATGAGCGCCTTCTTTGCGGCGTATGAAGCGACCCTTCCAAGCATTGTGTCAGTTGCATCGATTATCATTTTCTTGACCTTCCTATCATTTTTATCCAATAATTTTGATGTTCTTACCTTCAGGATTCTTCTTTATGAGCTCTTCTATGCTCATTACAGATGCTCCTGCCTTCTTTATCTTTTCAAGAGACTGCTCAGAGAATTTCCATGCAGCAATTGAAAGCTTGTGCTCAAGCTCGCCTGCACCAAGCACCTTTCCGGGAACAACAACCACATCGTTTTCCTTTGTATTCCTGTTGATGCTTGAGAGATTTACAACTCTTATCCCTCTTGTCGGCTTGTTCAAGTCTTCAGCAACTCTTTTCCAGATTGCATTGCCCTTGTAAGACTCTTCTTTGACCTTTCTTATCAGTTCCGCTGTAATCTGGTTTTTAGGACGAATTTGCATTTAAATTACCTTTTTTCCTTTTTATTTTTTTCTCCATTTGCATTGACTATAATGCGGGGGACGTGATTCGAACACGCGAACCCACTAAGGGACAAGGCCCTCAACCTTGCGCATTTGACCAGGCTTTGCTACCCCCGCATGATTATCTGATTTTATAAAAACACTGCACAGGCACGGGGACTGGCCTATTTTGAAATCCTTTCCACTTCTTCAATGAAGCTGTTGATTTTATTTTCAAAAATCTTTACTGCTTCCTTCATTATCTGCCTGCAGCCAAGCTGCCCCCAGCTTTCAACAGTGAATATGAATTCGTTTTTCTTGCTTGAAACCTCAATGCAGTCAGGGCAGATTTCAGTGCATGCTTCGCAAAGGGTGCAGTTAACCTCATTTTCATCTACAACTGCAAGCACCCCCTTTTCAATCTTGAAAACCTTTGCAGGGCACATGTTAACGCACTCTTCGCTTTCGCATTTTTTGGTTACCGAAACAACAGGATAGTTCCTGTAATACACAAGCCCGGGAGACCACTTGGCATGCTCTTTCCCTCTTCCGAGGACTGCTGTTGCCTCAAGCTCAAGCGCCTGTCCCTTGAGGAGTTTTGTTATTATGATTTTTGGATAAACAGGTTTTATTGCGGGGTCTTTTGATTTAAGGTCTGATGCATAGACATAGCCCGCATCTTTTTTGTTAAGGACAAGCTTGACCTGGCATTTCGGGCAGCCCTCTCCCTTGCAGCTGCATTCGCTCGGAAGATTGTATGATTTAAGGTCTGTTGTCAGCGGAACAAGCCCGAGCCTGTGCGCCACAACTTCGTCATAAAGCGCAGAGCTGTTCTTTACCATGTTGACATCTTCAATTGCCATGGTTGGAACTTCTTCAATTGCTATCCTTCTCAGTGCGTTAACATAGGCAATGCTCCCGTCCTTTATCAAAAAGGAAACCTGGTTGTCCTTCTCCTTATTCAAGAGCTCTATTTTCATCTTTAAACCCTTCTCCCTCTTTTTCCTCCTTTCTTCCTGCACCCGTCGTGAGGAACCGGAGTCACATCTTCAATTATTCCAATCCTTAATCCCATCCTTGAAAGCGCCCTTACAGCTGCCTGGGCTCCTGGTCCGGGATTTGAGGGGCCGTTCTGCCCGCCTGTTGCCCTGATTTTCACATGGATTGCATTTATGCCCTTTTCCATTGCTGTTTCAGCAGCCCTTTTTGCAGCTATCATTGCAGCTGTCGGGCTTCCCTCAAGCCTGTCTGACTTGACAACCATTCCGCCAGAAACCCTTGCAATGCTTTCGCTTCCTGTGATGTCTGTTATGTGGATTATTGTGTTATTGTATGAGGAAAAAATGTGGGCTATTCCCCATCTGGTTTTGCCCCTGTCCATTCCTTTGTCCTGCTCTCTCATTTTTTAGCCTCTCTTGACTGCCTTCTATCATGCCTTTGGAATCTTCTTCCCCCGTCCCTTCCGCCCTTCCTGTCGCGGGATGGCCGTTCCTTCTTCACTTTTGCAACAGCAGTCCTTTCGGGATGCTCGGAATCGGCAAAAGGAGATGTAATGCAGATGAATATTTTCTCCTCTTCCTCTCGTGTTACGAGATGGGAAGGGGCTGTTATCTTTGAATCCGCTACCATGACGTGCCCATGAGTTATGAACTGCCTTGCCTTTTTGATTGAGTTTGCGAATTTTTTCTTGTAAACAATGGTCTGAAGCCTTCTCTCAAGAATGCTTCTTGCAGTGAGCCCCAGCACATCATCAAGCGGAACATCCGGGGACTTTACAAGCCCGAGGGAATAAATCCTTTCCAGCAGCTGCTTTTTCTCCTTCTGCGCCTGGACGCTGTCTGCCCTGATGAGCTCTTTGGCCTGCTCAGCTATCCTTCGAAGGACAGACTCTTCTTTCCAAAGCTCTCTCTTGTTCTTAAGCCCGTATTCCGCAGTGAGCGGGGTTTCCTCGTCCATCCTCAGCCTCTGCCAGGGATGCATTGGGGTTTTGTATTTTTTCTTTAATCTTCGTGGATCTCCCATTAATTTCACCGTTTGTTTTAATTATAATTTATTTCCTCTCTGATTTGCTCTCTGCTGCAGCTGCCTTTGCAACCTTTGACCTAATGACTC
>JAPLZQ010000066.1 GCA_026394965.1 Candidatus Woesearchaeota archaeon | reverse complement strand
GATATTAAGGAATAGTCAGGAGATTTTATTTATCTGCATTCCCGGTTTTATCCTCTTCTGAATCTCCTTTCAGTGAATCATCATTGCCTTCCCCTTTCATGATATCATTAAGCTTTCTTTCCTCCTCATCTTCTCTTTTTTTCTTTTCTTCTTCTTCCCAGAGCTTCTTGTAATTTTCTTCCTTCCAGTTCTTGCCTTCAAGAAGGGACTTTTCGCCATCATAAATCTCAGCTGCCTTTTCGCTTTTCTTTCCAATCTTTGCAAGAACCATCCTGTGCATCCTTCTGAGAAACTCAACTCTGTCCTCCATCTTGAGAATGTCCAGATAGCCCTGGGCAACAAGGTTTAGGGCAAAGGGGCTCGGGATTTTTGTGTCAATCTCCTTTATCTTTATCTTTCCATCTGACACCTGCTTAAGGATTAGTCTCGCATTTTTTATATCCATCAAATCCTCAAGCACCTCCCTTCTTGCCTCCTTTAAAATTGAGAAATCCGGAGAAATCCTTTTCACTGCATTCATGAGAATCATTGAGGACACCTGCTGCCTTCCGACAAACTGGCTCCTGCCCTTGTAATTCCTCAGAATCATGAGAGCCCTTGCTGCGCAGTGCCTGAACCTTCTCTTGAGGATTTCAGTCTTCTCAAGAGCCATCTTGAGGATTAATTCAAGCTTTTCCTCCTTAAGCATCTGAAATGCCTTAAGCGCCTGAATCGGCTTGTTTGATGCAAGATAAAAGCCGTTGTCATTAATCCCTATCTCAACATCTATGTGCTGTATCCTTGAAACTGCAAATGCAACTGCCCTTGACAGGCAGTCATTCACCCTTCTTCCATAAAGCGCATGGAATATCACAAAGTGCTTTTCATTCTCAAGATATTTTTCAATAACAATTTTCTCATCTGTAGGGATTTCAGCATAGAGATGCTGCTCAAGGAAATACCTGTATATTGAGGAGGCAGAGTTGCCGTCAATGTATAAGTAAGAGTTTATGAAATCAATTATCTCAGATTGCGACTTATTGCGCTCCAGCTTTTCTTCCATAAGGCGCCTGAACCTTCCGATTGAAAGCGCAAGGTCAAAGCTTAGCGGAAGCATCTCGGAAAACCAGGAAGGAACTGTAGGCGTCTTTCCTGATGCAGGAGTAACCTGCGCAACCTGCCCTGATGCAAACTTGAACCTGTAGCATTCGCCCCCAAGCACAAATATGTCCCCTGATTTCAGCTTTTCAAGAAATGCCTCGTCAATCTTTCCGATGACTGATTCGCCCTCCTTTATGAGAACAGAGCTCTCATCAGGAATTGTCCCAATATTTGTCATGTAGATTACTCTTGTCATCTTCCCCTTTCTCCCAATCATTCCAGTATCGGGCTCATACCAGATTTTTGCGTAGATGTGCCTGTCCTCAAGGGGAGCGTAGAATCCGGCAAGATACTCAATTACCTCCTTGAAATCTGTCCTTGAAAGGGTTCTGTAGCAGTAGCTCTTCCTGACAAGACTGTAAATCTCATCCTCATGAAGCTTCTCCACAACTGCAATCCCAACTATCTGCTGGGCAAGAACATCCAGGCAGTTCTCAGGAATGTGAATCCTGTCAATCCTCTTTTCAATTGACTCTTTCAGGATAACGCTGCTCTCCACAAGGTCATCCCTGTCCAGAACAACAATCCTTCCAAAAGTGGTTTCAGCCATCCTGTGCCCGCTTCTTCCAATCCTCTGAAGGGCGCGCGCAACTGACTTGGGGCTTCCAAGAAGTATCACAAGGTCAATATACCCTATGTCAATCCCAAGCTCAAGGGATGTGCTGCACACAATGCACTTGAGCCATCCCTTTCTGAGACGCTCCTCCATATTGTGCCTGTGCGCCTTGGAAAGAGAGCCGTGGTGCGCTCCAATCCTCGGAAGCTCCTCAGGAGCAGTGTTGTCGTCTATAAGAACATAGTGCTTGGGAAATTTCTCCTTAAGATGGAATACAACCCTCTCAGTTGCTGAGCGGGTGTTTGTGAATATGAGAGTTGTCTTGTGAGCCTGTATCAAGTCATCAAGAAGGGTGTAAAGGTGATGGTGCATTG
>JAPLZQ010000065.1 GCA_026394965.1 Candidatus Woesearchaeota archaeon | reverse complement strand
GCTTTGCCGGAAGAAAGGGTCCGGGAGCTCTCCCAATAAACAAGAGAAAAGGGAAAATTCTGGCTGCAATCTGCCCGCATGCAGGATATGTCTACTCGGGAATGTGCGCTGCCTGGGCATACAAGGCAATAGGAGAAGCTGAAATCCCTGACCTTTACATAATAATAGGGACTGCACACACGGGATTTGGGAGCGGAATCTCAACAGAGATGTGGAAAACACCTTTTTCAGAAGTGCGGGTTGACAAGATTTTTGCAGAAGCCCTTATGAAAAAGTCAGGGCTGAAGGAAAACGAGCTTGCCCATGCAGACGAGCATTCTGTCGAGGTGCAGCTGCCCTTCCTGCAGTTTGTGGATAAGAGTGAGATAAACAGAATTAAGATTTTACCCCTTGTTGTGTCAGAAGACATTGACTACAAGAAGCTTGCAATAGACCTTAAGGAAACCATAATTGAGAGCGGGAAGAAGGTTATGATTATAGTAAGCTCTGACTTCA
Source organism: Candidatus Woesearchaeota archaeon (assembly GCA_026394965.1). NCBI lineage: Archaea > Nanobdellati > Candidatus Woesearchaeota > Candidatus Woesearchaeota archaeon. The sequence continues at coordinate 20,925 of JAPLZQ010000065.1, read as the reverse complement.
CGCACTACGGGCACAATTACAGATACATGCCATTCACTCTTGAAGTTGAGAAGAATCTTTACGAGCTTGACACAAATGCAATTGCGCTCATAAAAAAGCGGGATGACGAGGGCTTCCTAAAGTATGTTGAAGAGACCGGCGCAACAATCTGCGGTGCACTGCCGATTGCACTTATGCTAAGAACAGTCAGGTTTTCAAAGGCAGAGCTCCTGCAATATTACCAGTCAGGAGACCTCACAGGAGATTACAAGAACACAGTGGGATATGCAAGCATAATTTTCAGGTGAAAAATGGAAATTGCCTGGAGCGAGATTATAAGACTGATATTAATAGTTACATTCATGGCAATTTTCGGATTAATAATCTTTCGGGTTGCTTCGGGGATTTTTGGATAAAACTCATTCATATTTTAAAAGGTGATTGCTCTTGGAAACAAAGGTGATAATCGGGCTCATTCTCCTCCTGCTTGTCTTCTTCTCAATTGCCGTGTGGTTTGCAAACTCAGTTGCATACACAAAAGGCGTTTCTGACAAGGAGATTTGCAGGATGAGCGTAATTGCGAAATGGGCAGGAAAAAAAGCATCTTTTTACCTGACAGACGGAATTATAGACTTGAAATGCAACACCCAGATTATTGAGATAAATAGGGATTCTGTGCTAAAAAACGGCAAGGAAATTGAAACAATGAAAGAGATAACTGATTCTGGAACAGAAGAGAAGATAAAAAGAATTGTTGCAAACGAAATGTATGACTGCTGGTACCAATTCAGCAGAGGGCAGTTTGATTTCACGCAGGCGGGAATAATGAGAAATGCAAACATCTGCGTTGTGTGCTCTGAGATAACATTTAGTAAGGAAATAATCAAAGAAGTCCCGCTAATAAGTGACTTCACTGCCTGGCTTTCACAGAACAATGTTCTCGGTGCAAAAGAAAGCTATCTTGATTATTTCATGAACAAGGCGCCTGAACTAAACCAGGAATTAAAAACAGATTTTAAGATTGACAATGAAATAAGAACAGAAAAAACTTATCAGGTAATATTTGAAGCCCATCAGCCGACGTATGCTCCGATACTTCTTTTTGCGGATATAGAACAAGTGCCAGAGGACTGCGTAAGATTTTACTAATATTCTATGAATGGATTTAAAATGAAAAAACTGGGAAAAAACGCGCTTGAAAGAGAATCCATTGTGTTTTTCATAATTGGGGCGCTGGCGCTCATAGTTCTCCTGTTTTTCATGTATAATGCAAGCAGAGATGCAGAAGAAAACGCCCAGAAGCAAATCTGCAAGCAAAGCGTTCTTATGTATTCAAAACTTATGATTGGCGGAAAGCCCCTTTCAGAATCAATAAAGTGCCCGACAAAATACATTTCATTGCCTTCTTCAAAAAGCAACTCTGAAATAGAAAAAACAATTGCAAATGAGATGTATGAGTGCTGGGACAACTTCGGACAGGGAAAGCTTGAGCTTTTTGACACGAGAAACGAAAAGTTCTGCGTGATTTGCTCATCAATAAAATTTTCAGGTGCACAAAAAGAGATTTATGGACTGGGAAGCTTCCTTGCAACTGAAAAAACCCCTCTGGGAAACGAAACTTATCTTGAATTTCTGGGAACGGGAATTGAAGATTATGAAATTCTAAAAAACCAGGCACAATCCTTAGACAGCGAATTCAAGATAGACACCTCAAAACAATATGGGATTATGTTTGTTTATGCAAAAAAGTCAAGAATGAGCACAATTGCAAAAATTGGAATTGGAGCGGGAATCGCTGCTACCGCCGGCATCGGACTTGGGCTTATTGCAAGCGGAGCAGGACTGCCTGTTGGAATTGTGATTATTGCAAAAGCAGCGGCTATCGCATCAGTGACTGGAAGCATAATTGGCTCGCAGGCAGGAGCAGATGATTCACTATGGCATCCTGCGGTAATGTTCGTGGAAACAGAAAAAATATCTGAGATAGGATGCACTGACATTCCAAAAACCAAATGATTTAAATATAAAAAGTATATTAATTTATAAAATAGTATACTGGCGATTTTCAATGAATAAGCGGGCGATGGTTGAATCAACCATAGGAAAATGGATATTTGCGCTTGTGCTGCTTTTGATACTTGCGCTCATAATAGCTGCATCAAGAGACAAGCTTGCTGACATCTGGAATCAGACAAAAAATGTCATAAGGATAGGATAAAAATGTCGCTTACCTGGGAAACAATAGCAAAATTTGTAATAGTTTTTGCTGTTGTCCTCGCAATGATTCTGATAGCGGGACCGCTCATACAAAAGGCAGTTTCCCCCATTTTAAGCTCGCAGATAACAATAACGCCTTAGGTGAAAAATGAAAAGCAAAAAGGGGATAGAACTTTCAATAAATGTCATAATAATAGCAATAATTGCGCTTGCTGTTCTTTTGGTGACGCTTTTCATATTCAGGAGCACAATCTCAAATTTCATAGGCTCACAGGGCTGCATTAACGGCGGGGGAACATGCAAGGAAAAATGCGATATAAACTTTAATGAGGGCCCGGTTATCGGAAGCGGCTGCGGTGAAAAAGAAATATGCTGCAAAAAAATAGAGCTGGGAAAGTGAGAGGATAAAATGAGAAGGATTAACAAAAAAGGGAATGACACATGGTCAACAATAGGCGGAGTTGTAATTGTTGTTGCGCTTATTCTTGTTTCAATCGTGATGATAAACAATTATGTTGTCAAAAAAGGCGGAACTGCCGCAGGAAGCTCAATGGATAAAGCCTCAATCGGGCTTACCGGAGTATGGGACAAGCTTTTCGGGGTGCAGACTGCAAAGGCAGCTGAAAATATGCCCGGCGAGAAATCGGCATTTGAATTCGGCTCAGAGCAAAAGGTTGAGATTCCAGGACCAGAAACATATTTTTTAACAATCTCTGAACCCAATGACAATGATGCAATAACAGTAACAGTTAAGGACAAAGACAAAAAAGAGGTTTTGGGCTGCGCAGAAACAAGTGAATGGAAATTTTCTGCTGGAAAAAATGACTGTTGCATGAATGAGAATTCCGGGTTGTGCCTTAAATTAATTGAACTTTTAAAAGATGAAAAAACAGATGAATATTACGGAGCAAACCTTCAGGTGTATTCAAAGAGCAAATACCCGCTTCCAAACGGGGTTAAACTTGACACTGATTCCAACAAGGGAACAAACAGCGTTAGTTTTTGGTTTGGAAGGAGCAAATATTCAATTACGCTGACAAAAGTTTTCAGGGCAGGACTTGAGGAAGGCGCTCACTTAAGGGTAAATAAAATCTCAAGCGCGGGGGAGAATATTGTATGCGAACTTAAAATCAGGGAAAACGGAGGAAGCGCAAAATGCGGAAGCGAGGGATTTGAGGTTATTGTGTCAAAATACGCGCTTTACCACATCGGCTCAGCAACTGGCTGGGCGCAGATTAGCGTTCTTAAGGTGTAAAACAGAATAATATGAAAAAACGCTTTTTCCCCGGAAAAAAAGGAAATGTTACTGAACTAATGGGGGAAATATTTAGGATACTCCTGGGAGTTGTAGGATTCATACTTTTATTATATATTTTTACTTCAATCTACCAGGCATACATGGGAAACGACAGAGGGACATCCAAAAATTTTAATCTTGTGACAGACAAGATAAATGCACTGAAAGCCGGAGAGAGCGAAAAATACGCTTTTTATGTTAACAGGGACATGGTTCTTCTGGGATTCGGAAAGGAGGGCAGAAAAGTTGTTTACAACTGTTTCACATCACGGGGAGCCATAATTGTTGCTCCAAATGATGCGGCATGCTTTGACAAAAGCTGCCTTTGCATCTACCGGGCAAAGGGGCTTATTAAGATAGAGTGCAAGGAGATAAACAATGTTGACTTTATATTGTTTAATCCGGACCCAAAATATGATTATGACGCAGGAGCGAATTTTCCTGGAACAGACATGCACTACTTATGCTTAAGAAGCGCATGTTTCACTGACTGGATAAGGTTCAACAGCGTTACAGGAGTCCTACAATTTGAGAAAAAAGATGAGGGCGGCAGAATCGGACTCTATTTCAGCAAAGTGCAGTAAGATGAGAAATGGAAAAATTCTTCAAAAAAAAGGGGAAGGAACATCTGACTTTTACCTTACAATGTTTTATGTGATATGCTTTGCAGGGATGTTCCTTCTTTCATTGAGATACACAAAATCTGTAACATCTGAAAATGCGTTTGAGAAAATCTACATAACACGGGACCTTGCGCTCATAATGGGGACGATTCAGGCAAGCCCCGGGGAGCTGAAGTACAATTATCCGACTGAACTTGGGCAGTTTAAATTCACAGCAGTTCTTGGAGAAAAAAACTCATCCATAATTGATTCGTTCGGTGCAAAAAACAGCTATCCCTATGCCTGCCAGGAAAACATTTCTGACGAAAAAAAAACATTTGAAAATAAAATTGCAGTGGAAAACAACGGAACAAACCTGCTTAAAATAAACTGATGAAAAATGATTTCAAACAAACGAGGCGAATCAATTGGATTTGATGTGGTTCTTGCAGTCCCCCTCCTACTCTTTCTGGTTATGCTTTTTCTTTCCTATGTGTTCTTTGCAAATGCTTTTGTGAGCACAAAGACGTATGTGGGGCCTGTTGAGGCAAAGGTTTACTCAAATGCAATATTATACTCAAAAAACTGCTTTTCATCCTATGATGATGAATTAGACAGGGTATACCCCGGAACAATAGAACTTGAAAGGGTGAATAACGAAATCTTTGAAAAGTGCCTGAATTTCAGCACAACTGAAAAGCTTGCTGCAAAAATTGAAATACTCGACGGGGCATCTGAAAAGCATGAAGCATTCTACAACAAGGACAGGTATATTCTTTGGGAAAGCATAACCGGAATTTCCGGAGCGGGCTCAGCAACAGAATATGTTGAGGAAGGCCCTGTGCTAATCAGGGAAAAAGAGAAAAACAGGAATGGCTGGATAACAATAAGCGTGATAATTCCCAACAGCGCATGAACAAAATGGCTAACTGGAAAAAAATAAAATCAAAGAAGGGCAGCGGTGTAGGAGACATACTTCCCTTTGTCTTTTCAATACTTTTGTACGGGGTAATCGTGCTTTTTTTCATCCTGACAATGTTTTCAATAAGGGGATGCTCAAAAACAGAAAGTGATGAGCAGCTCATCACAAAAAGCAGAAGCTCTGACATAAACACATTCATAATAAACTATGCAAGAGCGCCTGTTTCTGTTGATGGAAGGGAAACTGAAATTTCAGAGCTTATTTCGCTCTGGGCTGCTGAGCCAAAAAAATATGAACAGAAATTAACTGAAGAAACATTAAACCTAATGAAAAACTCAAAGATAGGCTGCCCGAGAATAACAATAATCTGGACTCATCCTGCGGGAAACCTGATGGGAACAGAAAATCTTGAAATTGAAGGCGATTGTGAATCTGTGATTAAAAACATCTATGCGCAGGATTATGTTGAAAAATACACAAGCAGGATTTCAATTCCAATATACTACGATGTGGGCGGAAGCGCAACTATTGAGATGAGCGGCTCATACTTGGAAACTGCGGCAAAACAGTAATTCTTGGCTAAAAACAAAAGCTTAATAAAAAGCGTGCAAGCTTTTTAGAAAGAGTGGTTCAAATGAAATGCGAAATATGCAAAAACCGGATTGAAGAGGGATTTTTAGGAAAGATAAAGGGCGCTTATGTGAAAGATGAAAAGGGCAGGATGCACCCAATATGCTTTGAGTGCCAGAAGAAATTTTTGGAAAAAAAAGAAATCATTAAAAATCTCTGAAAAAAAAACAGAAAGATAAAAAAAAATAAAAAAATGCCCCGGTAGCATAGTAGCCAATGCGTCGCTTTCGTAAAGCGAAGACCAAGGGTGCAACTCCCTTTCGGGGCTTAAATTCTTAAAAAAAAGCAATAAAAATCGGGGTTTATCGCAGTTTAAAATAGATATTGCAAAATAGATTACATAAAAGTATTAAAATAAGGTGTGTTTTTGAGTGTTATGTTCTTGGCGCTTTTAAACCCTAAAATTCCATAGGAAATGATGGGGTGTTGTTTTCTTAAAACGTCTAAAATGGCAAAATTCTGGCTTAAAACGCCCCTGCCCATAAGATTCCATGAGAAATAAAGGGGGCACATAACCTGCAAACTCTATTTTTTAAAAAAATCATTTATAAATAAAAGAGTTTATAAATAAGTTCATTCTTCATAGTATTTAAATGATTTAAAAAATTATTTTTGACTTATCTGTTTCAAAAGGGGGTTTAAACAAAATGGAAAAGAAAGACATAAAGGTTGTAAATATTGTAGTGAGCAGCTCATTAAAGCATGAGATTCCTCTTGAAAAGATGGCTGCAACTCTCAGCAACACAGAATACAATCCTGAGCAGTTTCCGGGGCTTGTGATAAGGATAAAGGACCCAAAAACATCTGCCCTCATCTTCAGCTCGGGAAACATTGTGTGCACAGGCGCACGCTCAATGGACAAGGTTGATGCATCAATCAAAAAAATCATAAAGAGCCTTGAGAAAATAGGAATAAAAATCACAATAACCCCTGAAGTCACAATACAGAACATTGTGGCGTCCGGCTCAATCGGGGCTGACTTGAACCTCAATGACCTTGCAATGAAATTAAAGAACACAGAATACGAGCCAGAGCAGTTCCCTGGGCTTGTCTACAAGCTTCCTGAAATGAGAGCAACCTTCCTTCTCTTCAGCAACGGAAAGATTGTGTGCACAGGAACAAAATCAGAGGAACAGGTAGATAAGGCATGCGACAAGCTTATTGAAAACCTGAAGGGGCTTGTAAAGCAGAAAAAGAAGTAAATCATAATTATTTTTGATTATTTTAGGGGGTTGAATTGGAAAAGAGGACAAATCACCATCCTGATTTAACCATATTAAAGAAGAGGAAAAAAGATGGAAGCAACTGAGCAGGTTAAGAAATGGCTGGAATTCTTTGAACGATTCTACCAGACTGAAGTGTTTGAGGCAAACCGCCAGGGAAAAAAATCCATTGTAGTTGATTTCTCAGAGCTTGCAAGATTCAACCCCGAACTTGCAGATGACTTAATTGAACAGCCAGAAGACACGCTCAAGGCAGGCGAGATATCCCTTGAACAGTTTGAGAACTTCAACAAGGAAACAAAACTCAAAATAAGGCTTTCCAATGTTTCAGAATCCCAAAGGATAATGATAGGAAATATCAGAAGCGAACACCTGAACAAGCTCATTATGGTAGAGGGGCTTGTCAGGCAGAAATCTGATGTAAGACCGCAGATAATCTCTGCAAAATTTGAGTGCCCTGCCTGCGGAACAATAATATCCCAGCTCCAGAGCAGCACTGTTTTCAAGGAGCCGACAAGATGCAGCTGCGGAAAGCAGGGAAATTTCAAGCTTGTGAGCAAGGAGCTAATTGACGCGCAGGGCTTAATGCTTGAGGAGATGCCTGAGCAGCTTGAGGGCGGCGAACAGCCAAAGAAAATAAATGTTCTCCTGAAAGACGAGCTTGTAAGCCCGATAACAGAGAAAAAGACAAATCCTGGAAGCAAAATTCAGGTTGTCGGCTGGGTAAAGGAGATACCCCAGCTCCTGAAATCAGGAAAAAAATCCACAAAATATGACATAATGCTTGAAGCCAACAACCTAACCTCAAAAGAGGGCTCATTCCAGGAAATGAAGATAAGCGAAGAGGAAGAGAAAAAGATAATTGAGCTCTCAAAAGACCCGAAAATATATGAAAAGCTTATCTTATCAGTCGCCCCGTCAATATACGGGCACGAAGAGATAAAGGAGGCAATACTCCTGCAGCTCTGCGGCGGAATCCAGAAGGTGAGAAAAGACGGAATGGTTACACGGGGGGATATTCATGTGCTTCTTGTTGGCGATCCAGGTTCAGGAAAGTCCCAGCTGCTAAAAAGAGTAGGAATTATAGCCCCAAAAGGAAGATATGTCGCAGGAAAGGGAGTGAGCGGGGCAGGAATAACAGCTGCTGTTGTAAAGGATGAGTTTTTGGGGGGCTGGACTCTTGAGGCTGGTGCTCTTGTTCTTGCAAACGGGGGAATATGCTGCATAGATGAACTTGACAAGATGAGCAATGAGGACAGGAGCTCAATGCATGAGGCTCTTGAGCAGCAGACTGTTTCAATCTCAAAGGCAAACATACAGGCAACTCTCATGGCAAGAACAACTGTTCTTGCAGCAGCAAATCCGAAACAGGGCAGATTCAATTTCTATGATTCAATTGCAAAGCAGATAGACCTTCCGCCAACTCTCATAAACCGGTTTGATTTGATATTTCCCATAAAAGACCTGCCGAACAAGGACAAGGACCAGAAAATGGCAAGATATATCCTTGGAATGCACCAAAACCCCGACCTTGTTGTTGAGCAGATTCCAACAGAAATGTTCAGGAAATACATAGCATATGCAAAGCAGAGGATAAAACCCGAACTTACAGACGGGGCATTGGAAGAGATAGAAAACTACTATGTTGATCTGCGCTCAACAGAAACAAATGCAGATGAAATGACAAGAAGCGTTCCAATATCTGCAAGGCAGCTTGAAGCGCTTGTGAGGCTTTCAGAATCATCTGCAAAAATCAGGCTTTCTGAAAAAGTCACAAAAAAAGATGCAAAGAAGGCAATAGACCTGCTGAACTTCTGCTTGGGGCAGGTTGCAACAGACAAGGCAACAGGAAGGATAGACATTGACATGATAACAACAGGAATAACCACAACAGAGAGGGACAAACTTGTGAGGATAAAAGTGATAATGGCTTCGCTTGAGGAGAAATTTGGAAAGACAATACCGATAGATGACGTTGTTTTGGCTGCAGAACAGCAGCAGATTGGAAAAGCAGAAGTAGAAGAAATGATTGAAAAGCTAAAGCGCTCAGGAGACATCTTCGAGCCAAAACCCGGCTCAATACAGAGGCTATAAAAAATGGCAGAAGAACCTCTGGAAAAAAACGCCGCGGCAAAAAGGCAGATTGCGAGAAAAATAAGGATAAAAACCATTCTTGAAGAAAAATATGAGAAAAACGAGGGATGGAACCCAAATTTCATAGTGATAAGCGATAAAGAAAAAATTGCGCGCGTAAATGTAATCGGGATAGTCATTTCAAATGAGGCCGAAAACTCAGGAAATGTTGCATACAGAAATGTTGTAATTGATGACGGGACAGGAAGGATAAGCATAAAAAACTTTGAAAATCCAGATTCGCTTTCAAACATGGGAATTTCTGACCTTGTTCTTGTGATAGGAAAACCCAGGGAATACGGCTCAGAAAGATATATCCTGCCTGAAATTGTCAGAAAAATTGAAAATGCAGATTGGATTGAGGAAAGAAACCTTGAAATGGAGCTTATTGCGAAAAAGGGAGGAGTTTCCTATGAAAATCCTGTTCAGAAAAAAGGAGAGGAGATAGTTGCAGAAGAAATCATTGAAAAGGCAGAAGAAAAAAAGGGAAATTCAGAAATGGTGTATGAACTCATAAAAAAGATGGATTCCGGAAACGGGGCAGATTATGATGAAGTCATTAAAAAGGCGGACATAAGCGAGGCTGACAGGATAATTGAAAATCTTCTTAAGAATGGGGAAATATTTGAGATAAAGGCGGGAAAGCTTAAGATACTGTAAAATACTGAAAAAACTAATTCTAAAATCTAAAAAATCAGCAAGAAACCCCATTTAAATAATATGATTTAAATTAAAAAAATTCATATAAAGAGCCACGGGTAAGCATTCTTTATTTCATGGATGAAAACATCGGGGCGGTAGATTCCAAGCTCAGAGATTATCCCGCTTATCAGCTCAGGGCTAATCTTTTCAAATGCATAATTGTTTATCTTAACGCCCTTGGGAGCATTTTCCCAAACCTCTTTCTCGCTTCTCATCTCAAGATTCTTTTCATACCCAAAAATGCTCTCGACATCAAATTTCCAAGAATCTGTGCACGAGTAGAAAGGAACCTCAAACTTCTTTGCAACCTCTGCAAAAAGCTCCGAGCCGATCTTATTTACAACTTTTCCTTCAGAAGTTATTGCATCAGCGCCCACAAGGGCAATGTCGCAGTGCTTAAGCGCATATCTTGCTGCAGAATCAACAAAATGCGTTACTGGAATTCCTGCCTCTGAAAGCTCCTGTGCAGTAACTCTGCCCTGAAACCTTGGGCGTGTTTCAGTGTTATAAACCTCAAAGCGCTTCTTCTGCTTCTTCGCCTCCTTGAGGACGTCCATAACAGTTGAGGAGTGGCAGTGCGTAAAAACAATGCTCCCATTCTTTATTTTCTGGGAGGCAATATGCGCAATTATTTCCTGGCTTGAATCAAAGTGGTTAAGAACAAAATCTATCCTCTCAAGAAGGTTTCTTGTAAGTTCAACTACTGAGTTTGTGTTTACATTCATAAAAACATACTTCAATGAATTGAACATGCAGGGTTCAGTCGGCCTTGCCGAGGAGAGCTTCCTCTTTGCATCCAAAAGCTCATTGTAAAGAACTCCTGTGCTCTTTGCCTTTGAATTAACAATAGTGTCCCTTACTGCGCCCACTGCAAAGCGCGCAATCATTTCAGCGCCCTGGACTTTAAGCTCTTTTATGTTTTTAACATAATCATTTATTTCCATTTCATGCACCGTACACAAAAACCGAAAAAGAAAAAATGAAAATTACTTTTTCCTTGAAAGCTTCTGCCCAAGCTTTTCTTCCCTGCTGAAAACACTCTCAGTTATCTTCATTATGTTGAAGTCCATCCTTGCAATTCTTCTCTCGAGAAGAACGAGAATTCTAAGGCTGTAGACTATGGCAAAAAGTGTTCCCACAATAATTGCCAGGCTGACATTGTATAATGGCGGAATATCCATATCTAAAACACCTCCTTTTTGTTTTAAAATAGAAGCAGGCATATAAAAAACTTTCTAAGTTCAAAAAAACGCCTATTCTTTGACGTATGCGCCGATGCCTATGCTGAAAACATATTTCTGCGGAAAAAGAACATTCCCTCTTGAAACAACACGTCCCTCTTCATAAAGGAAATCCGCTATTCTTTCAGTGTTGGGGGATGGAAATTCTTTAACTATATCATCAATAGATACGCCTTTTCTCTCCCTGATGAAATCGTAAATTCTTGCTGTTTCCTCTTTTCCGGGAATTAAAAAGCAGTCGGGGCAAACTGAGATGTAATAAACCTGCTGAGCTGAACTCTTTTCCTTTGCCTGCCCTATCTTTTCAATAACCACGGTCGGGTCATAGTAACGCGCCGGGCGATACACTCCTAAAATCGGATTATTGCTCTTGTCAAAGAAATCATAGCGCTCCTCATTGCCCTCATCTGCAATGAGCCTCATTGTGTATTTTGCGGGCTTCTTGCATTGATGAATCCTGTCATTCTCTTTAATAATGTGCTTGCAGTATGCTGCCTGGCTTTCTGTGATGTCTGCTTTTGCAGTAACAAAAGGAACGGGCTCAAATGGCTCTCCCCTAAAACTTTTGTCAAGCCCGGTTCCTATTATCACCCTTTTTCTGCCGCAAGAGCTCCTCTTGAGCTTCTCAAAAACATCAATTATTGATACGTCAAAGAAATTAACCTCATCAAAAAGCACAACATCAATGAAAGAGGAGCTGTTTTCAACAATCCCCACTGCTTCACTTGGATTCCTGCTGCTTATTGTTATAGCATCAAATGTAAGCCTTCCCTCAGAGGTGTTTGCGACTATCTTGTCTGGAAGCGCCCTTTTGTCTATGTCCGGCTTAAATGCAAGAATGCTGCAGTCTGTATGATATTTTATGCCCTGCGCCCATCTTATTGCCTTTTCTGTTTTTCCTGCGTTCATTGGGCCCACAAGCATGATGCTTTTGCCCCATGAAGCATTTAAATCAAGAAGTTCGCTCATATCTATCAGCGTCATAAGAAATGAGCAGATTAATAAAGATTGTTGGTTTTCATCAGTTATTTTGAAACATTTGCTACTGAACAATAATAAAAGAAACGAAAGATTTAAATAAGGCAGGTGTTTTTCTCACTCCAGAATAGTTATCAAGATTGCATAAGCGGGTGATGGGGAGTTGAATAAATATGATTGTCCAAAAAAGTTTTTTGATGAAATTAAAAGATTTTGGGCTCAATACATATGAAGCACGACTTTGGGTTGCACTTCTTTCGCGGGGCGTTTCAACTGCTGGCGAACTCTCTGACATTGCAAATGTTCCCAGGTCAAGAAGCTATGATGTTTTAGAATCATTGGAAAAAAAAGGGTTTATAATCATGAAGCTTGGCAAGCCGATAAAATACCTGGCTGTCACGCCTGAAGAAGTAATTGAGAGAGTCAAAAAGGGGATAACGGAAGACATGGAAGAAAAGACCGGTCTTATTGAGGAATTCAGTAAAAGCGAGGTTCTGACTGAGCTCAATTCCCTCTACAAAGGCGGAATAGAGATGGTGGATGCAACAGAAAAATGCGGAACTATAAGAGGGAGAGGGCACATTGACAACCAGGTTGAAGCCCTCATAAAGGGCGCTGAAAAAAGGGTCATAATGCAGACAACTGCATCTTCTCTTGAACGGGATGCACAGAAGCTCCTTGAAACATTCAGAAAAATAAAGGCGAGGGGAGTCAAGATAACTGTTGCTGCGCCTTTCACAAAGGAAAACGCGGAAATCATGAGCGCGCTCTCACAGGTTGCTGAGCTGAAAAACACAAGCGACAAGGCAAGATTTGTTGTTGTAGACGGAAGACAGCTCATGTTTATGATGATGGATGACACAGAAGTTCATCCTTCATACGATGCGGGAATATGGGTTGACACGGGATTCTTTGCAAGCGAAATTGAAAAAATGTTTGACTCAAGAAACAAGGAATTTTCTGCCTCAGAAATCCTTGTTAAAAATGAGAAAAAGAAGAACTGAATTTTGTTCTTCAAATTTTTTGATTATTCGCTAAAAATAGCGAAATCTTTTAATACCTCTCTCTGATTCTCATAACCAAGAATGAATATTGCCTATCTAATATTTGTAATGACTGTTTGGTTCCTTTCAACCTACTTTATGGTGGTTTTGTTTCTTGTTCTCCTGACAAGGAAAAATGAACTTTATTCTTCGCCAAAACTTGAAAGCAAAAATGCCCTCCCGAAGGTAAGCATAATAGTCCCTGCGTACAACGAAGGGAAAAAGATATTTGATTCCCTCTCTTCACTAAAAAAGATAGACTATCCGAAAAAACTTCTTGAGATAATAATTGTAAATGACGGAAGCAAAGACAACACTTCCTCTGTTGTAAGGAAAAATCTTTCCCGGGAAATAAAGATGCTTCCCTTTTTCAATGACTCAAAAGTCGGAGCAGTGACTGTCAGCGTGGAAGTGAAAAACCCAAAAAATTTCCTTGAAAAGATAATAGAAATAGAGTATGTGATCGGGCTTTCTCTTTCATTAAAAGCGCTTTCCTTCTTCAATGCAGTTCATGTTACGCCTGGGCCCTTTTCAATGTACCTAGCATCCGCGCTCAAAAAAATCGGGCTTTTTGACGAAAAAAGCATAACCGAGGACCTTGAAATTGCATACCGGCTCCAGAAGGGGCATTATAAAATAGAAAACTGCACAACAACAAGGGTAAGGACAGTTATTCCAAACACGCTTAAATCCCTTTATATTCAGAGAAAAAGGTGGTATTCGGGCTCTCTTATGACCATATTTCAGCACCGGGATGTAATCTTCGACTCAAAAATAGGGGCTTTTGCATTTGTAACGCCGTACAATTATGTCCTCATCAGCCTGGGGCTCTCGCTGTTCTTTTATTCCGCATATCTCTTATTGAAAAATATTGCAAAGACAATCTCTTTTTTTTCTCTGACAAACTTCAATTTCTTTTCCCATCTAAACCTGAAATATTTTGACATACTCTCAATAAATTCGCTGACCTTTTTTGGATTAACCTCATTTTTAATTACTGTAATAGGAGCAATAATATGCCTCAGACTTGCAAAAAAGGACTTAAGAAAAAAGGCGGTTGGAATGGCAGGGTACATTTTCCTTTTTTTCCTTTATCAGGTGTTCTGGGCTTCCTCATTTTATTCTGTTCTCTTTGGGAGGAAAGTTAAATGGCGATAGACAAAAAAATCCTTGTTTCCGGCTTTTTTATCACTTTGCTTATCTTTGCAATGATACTCTTTCTGAACACATCACTAAACAAACAGAGAGAAGAGAATGTGGTCGGGCAGATGGATAACCTGGTAAAAGAATATGAGGACATGCAGACTGTGTTTCTGATGTCTGAATTCATGGGAGAAAATGCGTCCTGCGTTGTTCTTAAAAGCATGATTTCAGACCTTAACAAGGACCTTTGGGAGCTCGGAAGAAAAATAGACACATACCGCCAGGCAAGAGAAGAATTTGTAAAAGACCCCTTTTACATTGAACAGAAGAAAAAATTCAACAGAAGGGAGGTGCTTTACTTTACTGTTCTTAAAAGAGTGAATCAGGTCTGCATTAGTGACCAGGCAATACTTTCCTATTTTTACAAAAACAAGGATGCCTGCCCTGACTGCGATGCCCAGTCCTTTGTTCTTTCGGACATAAAAAAGGACCTTGAAGAGATAGACAAAGCGCATGAGATAGCAATTTTTTCATTTGACACTGACCTTGAGCTGCCGACAGTCGGGCTTTTAGTGGAATTCTACAATATAAGCGCGTATCCCTGCATAACTATTGAAGATGAAATTTACTGCGGATTAAAAAACAAAAATGAGATAATAAATATTTTCTGCGGTGAAAGAAACCTGTCATTATGCGGCAATCCGGTTTGATGATGATTTACAGTTAATTATGATTTAATAAAAAGATTGAATAAATTCTTGTTTCTTTATTGTTTTCCATAGGAAAAATAGGTTTTTTGCCAGAAAACACCCTGACACCACTGTTTCATATGGAAAAGACATTATTAAAATATTATTAAAAAATAATAAAAAGCAATGAAGAATTGAAAGAAAAGAAGGAAGAGAGCTTTTTGCAATATCTTTCATGCTGCTTTTTCATTTTATTTTTCCTATTATTATGTTTATTTTGCATATTTTTGATAAAAAACAGAAAAAAATTTGCATATTTTTAAAAAATTTCAAAAATAATGAAAAAAAAGATTAAATGACAATAAAGGACAATAAAGATTTAAAATATGTTTTTAATTGAAATTATTATAAAATAATCATTGATAAATATATTTCTTAATAGTTGTTTTTTTATTTATGTTATTTAATATATTTATTATTTATTATATTTATTATATTTATTATATTTATTATTATATTTTTCTATATAGAAAATAATAATAAATAATAAAAAAACAAGAAGTGAATAAATTAAAATAACTATTATAAAACAATTGATGAAAAACAATTAAAATAAAGTAATGATAATAAAACTATTTTTATTTAAACTATTATATAAAATAATCTTTTTAATAATTATTTTAAATAATCCTATTTATTCTTAAAATTAAGGAAAATTAATGAGAAAAACAAAAAACAAAGCAAAACAAAGGAAAAAACAAAAATAAACGCATTTTAGCATAGTTCAAATAAAGAGAAAAGGGCTGCAAATGGACTGCAAATTTCACTATATAATTAAAATAAGATGTTTTTTCAATATTTTCCAACATGTTCCAACATTCCTCTTCTTATATCTTCAGAATAAAATTATACTTTGAACAAAAACAAGGCAGTTCCATATGAAATAAGGGTGTGAGAGCAGGCAAATTTATGAATATTTAATTAGAGAAAAGAAAGCATTTTTTTAAACTTTTAAAGCCAGAATGTTCGTAATTTATAAAAACAAGAGCATGAAAAATTTTTTCCTGCAAAAGTTTAGACGATAAAACGCATTTTTTTGATTTTTTGTATTACTGTAAAATAGTTGCACGGAATCAAATTCAGAAAATTATCTTTTTTAAAACATAAACCTTTAAATACCTCTGTTTCATTTGGAATTTTTATGGCTCAAAAGGGGGAAGGATTCTTTGAAAGGTTCCTGTTAAACAACTCTCTTTTTACAAACAAGAACATGCTGCAGTCAAACTATACCCCCGAAGATGTTCCTCACCGAGAAAAGCAGATAAAGCAGATTGCAGAGGTGCTTGGACCGGCAATAAGAGGGGAAAGGCCTTCTAATCTTTTCATATACGGGCAAACAGGCTCGGGAAAGACAGTTTCTGTAAAATACATAAGCGAGCAGATGAGAAAGCTTTGCGCAGAAAAGGGAATTTCAATAAAAATAATCTACATCAACTGCAAGCTTAAAAAAGTCGCAGACACAGAATACCGGCTTATTGCCCAGCTTGCAAGGGAATTCGGAAAGGAAATTCCGGCAACAGGGCTTCCAACTGACGAGGTTTACAAAATATTCTTTTCTGCTCTGGACAAGGAGAAGCAGGTTGTAATCCTTGTTCTTGATGAGATAGACCAGCTTGTAGACAAGGCAGGAGAAGAGCTTCTGTACAATCTTACAAGAATAAACGAAGAGCTGAAAAATTCGCAGGTTGCAATAGTCGGAATAACAAACTTTGTCCCGTTTGTGGACAACCTTGATTCAAGAATAAAAAGCTCTCTTTCAGAGGAAGAGGTGCTTTTCCCTCCTTATAATGCTCTTCAAATCCAGGACATACTTTTCAAAAGGACAAAAAACGCATTCAAGGCGGGCGCGCTTGATGACGGAGTTGTGGAAAAATGCGCGGCATATGCCGCAAGGGAGCACGGCGATGCAAGAAGGGCGCTTGAGCTGATAAGGGTTTCAGGTGAGATTGCAGAGCGAAAAGGGCACACGAAAGTAGCCATAGATGATGTGGATGAAGCAGACGAGAAAATAGAAAAGGACAGAATTCTTGATGTGATAACAGTCCAGCCAAAGCAGTATCAGGCAACACTTTATTCAATAATGCTCCTTTCATCAAAAAGAAAAACAGGATCGATATTCACAGGGGAAGTTTATGAGGTCTACCGCGGAATATGCAGGCAGATAAGCCTGAGGCCGCTTACCCAAAGGAGAGTTTCAGACATCCTTGGAGAGCTTGACATGCTCGGCATAATAACAGCGAAGGTTATTTCAAAGGGAAGATACGGAAGAACAAGGGAAATCTCATTTTCTCTTCCTGAAGAAACACTGCAGAAAGTGGAAAAAATAGTCAAGGAATCCCTTTCCATTTGATTTCCGCCCCATAATCAAGGCAATCCAAGGAAAAACTTCTCTATAAAAAAACAGCAAAAAAGGAAAGATGATGGAGCAGGAAAAAAAGCAGAGGATAACTAAATTATCGAGAATGTTCCTGGAAAAAGGACTTCTTCTCAGTCCGGATATTCTTGAAAAATTAAGCATATTTGAAGGCACAGAGGAGATTGACAAAGCAATCGAGTCCATCGCAAGAATTCTTTTATCCACAAGCGAAGAAAACATGATGGTTGTCACAGAAGAGGCAATCGATTTCATAAAAAGGGGCAAGGAAATAAACTGGGCAGATTTTGAAAAGGCAAAAACCCTTTCTGAAAAAAAGAAAGACAACAAGATTTATGACAAATTCATAGAATACGCCCATTCAGAAGAAAAGGCAAAAACAGAGGAAAACCCGCATGTTTTTGCTGAAAACAGGAGCGGGGTAACTGTTCTGGAATCATATGATGACATATCCAAAAAGAGAACAGTTCAGGATTTTGTAGATTATTTTAATGCAAGATACCGCGGGCTTGAGGCAATGCTGAGAAACAGGGAGGAACTCCAAAACCTGATGAGCATAAGCAGGGCAAAGAAAAAAACAGAACGAGAAATCGTATCTGTAATAGGAATGGTTTCCAGCAAGGACAAGACAAAAAACGGCAACATAATAATGAAAATTGAGGATCAGACAGGAGAGACAAAAGTGCTTTTCAACAAGAGCAAGCATGAGCTTCTTATGGAAGGCGAAGACACAGTTCTTGATGAGGTAATCGGGGTGTGCGGAGTTTCTGCAAAAGACATAATATTCGTGAATTCCATAGTGAGGCCCGAAATTCCGAGCATTATTGAGAAGAAAGGAACTGCAGAAGAAGAATATGCAATATTCCTTTCTGACCTCCACGTCGGCTCAAAGAATTTTCTTTCTGAGGAATTTGGAAGGTTTCTCAAATGGATAAACGCAGATGCGGGAACAGAGGCGCAGAAAGATATTGCGAAAAAGATAAAATATGTTTTCATAGCAGGGGACCTGATAGACGGCGTTGGAATTTATGCTGACCAGGATGAAGACCTTTTGACAAAGGACGTATCTGAGCAGTACACGCAGTGCGCAGAGCTTCTTTCAAAAATTCCCCAGAGCATGCAGATAATAATTTCTCCGGGAAACCACGACGCAATGAGAATAGCTGAGCCTCAGCCGATGCTTTACAGGGACTTTGCAGCCGCCATATGGAAGCTTCCCAACATCACAATGCTGAGCAATCCAGCAATGGTGAATATTGCATCATCAGAGGGATTCTCAGGATTCAATGTTTTAATATATCACGGATACAGCTTTGACTATTACGCATCTGATGTCGAATCAATAAGGGTAAAGGGCGGATATGACCGGGCAGACCTGATAATGAAATTCCTCCTGCAGAGAAGGCACCTTGCCCCCTCCCAGACATCAACGCAGATAATACCAGACCACGAAAAGGACCCTCTTCTCATAACAAAGATACCGGACATATTCCTCACAGGGCACATTCACAAATGCTCTGTATCCCACTACAAAAACATCGTTCTTATAAGCGGAAGCTGCTGGCAGTCAAAAACAGCATTCCAGGAAAGAGTCGGGCACCACCCAGAGCCGGCAAGGGTTCCAATAATGAATCTCAAAACAGGAGAGATAAAAATCCTCAAGTTTGAGAAATAATAAAAAAGAAAAAAAGCAGGAAATGGCAGAAAAAGAAGAAATAACAGGAGAGAGCATAGAAATTCAGAAATACTTCGGCGAGATAGAGGAAAAGCTGAATTATGCATATGAAGTTGCAAACAAGGCAAGAAAGAAAGGGCTTGATCCGGAAGACCACACAGACATTCCCCTTGCAAAGGACATGGCAGAAAGGGTCAACGGCATTATGTCTGCAGTTGCGCCCCAGCTGACAGGACCTACAATAATCAAGCGGATAAAAGAGCTTGAGAAAAAATACAGCGCCCTTGACTGGCGTGTTGCGCTTGTTATAGCAGATGAGGTTGCAGCAGAAAAATTCTGCAAATTCAAAAGCAAGCTTGAAGCAATGGAAATTGGGATAAAGACAGGATTCACATACCACACGCAGGGAATAGTCTCGGCGCCCCTTGAGGGGTTTACAGAGCTTAAGCTGAAAAAGAGAAGAGACGGAAAAGAGTATTTTGCAGCCAAATTTTCCGGCCCGATAAGAGGAGCAGGAGGAACTGCAGCAGCAGTGTCGCTGATAATAGCAGACTATGTGAGAAAGAGAAACGGATATGCACAATATGACCCAGATGAAAATGAGGTTGAAAGATATGTGGTTGAGCTTGAGGATTACCATGAGAGGGTCACAAACCTGCAATACCACGGAAGCCCCGAAGAAATAGCGTTTCTTATGAAGAACTGCCCTGTTGAGGTGGATGGCGACCCTACAGAAAAGATGGAAGTGAGCAAAAACAAGGACATTCCCAGAGTTGAAACCAACAAAATCAGAGGCGGAGTCGCGCTTGTAGTGTCAATGCTTGCGCTGAAAGCAAAAAAGCTGTGGAAAGAGCTCAGCAAATGGGGAAAGGAGTTTGAACTTGAAGACTGGAATTTTCTCGAGGAATTCCTTCTCATACAAAAAAAGGCAAATGCATCAGAGTCAAAAAAAGAGGACAGCGCAGAAAAAATAGTTCCAAACTACACCTTCATCTCAGACCTTGTTGCAGGGCGCCCGGTATTAACTCATCCAATGGCGTTCGGGGGCTTCAGGCTGAGATACGGAAGATGCAGGCTGAGCGGGTATTCTGCGGCATCAATACATCCGGCAACAATGATTCTTCTGAAGAAATACATTGCGACAGGAACCCAGCTGAAGCTTGAAAGGCCCGGAAAAGCAGCGGCAATAACGCCCTGCGACACAATAGAGGGCCCTATAGTGAAGCTTGCAGATGAAAGCGTCATCCAGATAAGCACAGAATCAGAGGCAAAAAACAGATTACCGGAAGTAAAGGAGATAATATTTCTCGGCGACATACTGATTTCCTACGGAGATTTTCTTGACAGGAACCACATTCTTATCCCGCCAGGATACACAGAAGAGCAGTATGCAAGGGAATTTGAGAACATGACAGTAAATCTCTTCGGAAGCCTTGACTTTGAAAAGCTGTCCTCATTTACAGAGCTTCCTTCAGAAATGCTGAAAAAAATATCAGAGCAGCTTTTCAGGCCAGAGCCGGGAGAAGCAATAATCATTTCAGAAAAAACAGGAATGCCGCTCCATCCTGCGTACACACATTACTGGAAAGCGCTTTCAAAAAGCGACATCTCAAGAATGGTAGAATGGTTTTCATTGGCGGAATTCAGGAACGGGGAAGGCAGCGCAAAAAGAATAGTTCTTCCGCTGAAAAAAGATGAAAAAAGAATTCTCGAGTCAATAGGGCTTCCACACGCTCTTGCAACAGAATATGTGATAATAGAGGGAAATGAAGAAGAAATTCTCATGCGGATTTTTCCCATACTTCAAAAAAAGAGAAGCGGGCTTGATTTTGATTCAGAGATAAGCCCTGAAGTGAAAAGAGAGCTTGAGATAATATGCTCATCAGAAAGCGCGCTTGATGCAGTCAACAGGATTTCAGGGCTTAAGATAAGGGACAAAGCAGGAATATTCATCGGGGCAAGGATGGGGCGCCCGGAAAAGGCCAAAATGAGGCAGCTTACAGGAAGCCCGCACACC
>JAPLZQ010000064.1 GCA_026394965.1 Candidatus Woesearchaeota archaeon | reverse complement strand
AAGAATAAATTATTTTTTTACCTTACTATTGTTTCATCCTTGTCTTTTCCAACTGACACTGCAATCACGTCTGCACCTGTGAACCCTTCAAAGTCAAAGATTGCGCTTTTCAGGGTTTTCGGGAGATTTTCATACTGCCTTATCCCGCTGATTTCAGGGTAGCCCTCGTATCTCCTGTTTACTGGAATGATTTTGTTCAGGAAATTAGGGTCCTTGTTGAAGTCAGTGTACGAATCAAGCCCTGTTGAGTATTCATAGCACACCCGGAATGAATCCATTCCTGAAAAAACATCGCATTTTGTAAGGATTATCTTCGGCCCGTTTATCCCGACTGCATATTTTGCTGCAACAGCGTCAGTCCAGCCGACTCTTCTTATCCTGTCCACTATTGCCTCATACTCATTAGCAAAAAGCCTTATTCCTATCCCTTTGTCAAATTCATCGTTTGAGTGCATGAGCTCCTGAATAAGCACGCTGTTGCGGTCATAAGTGATAATGCCGTTTTCTTTGGAATATGGAATCCCGTTGTCGATAAGCTCGTATTCTTTTGTGGCTTTGTCGTTTTTTGCGTACTCAAATGCTTTCTTTCCTCCCATCTCAGTTGGGAAAGGTCCGCCTCCTAATCTTGTCATGTAAGGGAATTTCATTAGCCCGATTGGAAGGTCGATTGCAGCAGCAGAAATCCCAACTCCTGACGCAGTGCCGTTCACAGAGACATCACACGAGGTAACATAAGGGTATGTTCCGTGTTCAATGCTTAAAAGAAGCCCCTGCGAGCTTTCTATCACAATTTTCTTTCCGTCTCTTATGAAGTGGTGCATTTCCGAGACAGTATCTCTTACCATTAGCTTCATTTTTTCTGAGTACTGCTCAAGCCCTGCAATTATTTCTTCAATATTGATGTTCTGCTCAGGATAGAACTGCATTGCTCTTTTTATCTTCTCAGCAAGTATGCCTTTGTTGTAAAGGTCGTTTATTGTGATTCCGCGCCTTGCAATCTTGTCTGTATAGGTTGGTCCTATCCCTCTGCCTGTTGAGCCGATTCCTCCGGTTCTCTGGCTTTTGTTTTTTGCAATATCATATGCTATGTGATAAGGCATGATGACATTTGCGTCCTTGCTTATCTGAAGATTGTTGTATGAAAGCCCCGCTCTTGACAATGAATCAAGCTCTTCGCACAGCCCTTTTGGCTCAATAACCATCCCGTTTCCAAGTATTGTTATCTTTCCAAGCGAGTCATAGAATATTCCTGCGGGAACTGTGTGGAATGAGATTTCCTTGCCATTCACAACAGCAGTGTGGTCTGCATTGTTGCCCCCTGTGCTTCTTGCGTTTACCTCTCCCCATTCTGAAAAGAAATTTGAGAATTTTCCTTTTCCGGAGTCTCCCAGCTGGTCGTCCATTATTGCTACAACTTGCACTTTTTTAAGAAGTTTTTCCAAAGACATTGTCACACCTCACATTCTTATTATTGAGAGAAAGAATCTCCTATTTATTCTACGCGCATTTTTCTTTTTAATCTTTTGTATTAGGAAAAGTATATATCCTAAAAATATTTTATCTCTCTCACTAAGATGCTATAATTTCAACCTTATCAGCGGAAATCTCATTTTTTCCTTTGAAGATGCTTATTCTTCCGATTACTTCCACTTCTGAGCCGTTCAAACCCGCAATTTTCAGGGCTGCTGGGTTTTTTACCATTACAAGAATTGACTCAGTTGCAGAAACATTCAGGAGAATTCCTGATTTTGTAATTTTCGCATCAGAAACAATGCCGGTTATTCTTACCCTTTCATTCTCATTCATGCCTTCTGCACCAAAGATTGAATTAAATGGAGGAATTGAGAATTCAGAGATTATGAACAGGGCTATAATCCCTGCTATTGCAGAGAAAAAAGCGATTTTTAGGAGTGTTCTTTCGTTAAACTGCGGCATTAATTATTATGAGAAAAGCAGATTATTAAACTATTCCTGATATTTTTTGAATGTTTTCCGAAAATATCAAAAAAAACAAAAAAACAAAAAAATCCACCCCCAATCTCTATCCCCATAGAGCGTGATATTCTTAGTCAATCCCTTTTTAGTTAACAGCTGATATTATAGTTGCAAGTATTATTCCTGCGCTAAGCGAGGCGGACAGTATTTGGGCGCCTGTTGCTGATGCAATTCTTGAAAGTATTTTAAGAGACATTTTTGCACTCCTTCAAATGAATATTTCCCCGTCAAACTTTTCTGGAATCATTTTATTTCACCTTATCATCCAGATTTTATAAGTCCGAGGACTTCTGAAGCCTCTTCTGGCTCAATTCTGTAAGGGTTTCTTGTGTAAACCAACTTAAGCTTTGTTTTTTTGCCCTCAAAGAACTTGTGCTCCCTTATCAGATGGGGGCTTATTGAATAGAACCTGAATGACTTTTTGAGATTCAGGTTTTTTACTGTGAATTCATAGTTTTCCTGAGGTTCATATCTGCCTTCCTGCTTTCCGTAGCTGCAGCTCAAGGATGAATATTCCGGCAAAATCTGGCTCCATGGACAGCTCGCAGGCTCTTTCCTCTCAACTTCAACTTCATATGTTGCAAGCGCCCTGTCTTCAACAGCAGAATAGTTTTTGTCAAGAAGAACTGTTGACTTCTTTGGCTTTCCCTGCCCCATGCTGTTATTTACCCCCTGAATTATGCTTTCAAGAGAACCTGCAATCTGCTCGTAAGTTACCCCTATCCTTTGAAGGGTTTTGTAATCCGCTTCCTTAACATCATAAAGGCGTTCATTAGGGCCAAGATATCCTACAAGTGTTTTTCCGCGCAGGATTTCCTCAAGCTCGCTTTGGCATCCATATTCCTCCATAGGCATGAATTTTTCTATTTCTTCAATTGCGCTTATGTCAGGATATGAATAATTCTCCTTGACTCCCTTTGTTTTTCTTTTGAAAAGTGCCATTTTGCTCTCCTTTTTCAGTATATGATTGCAACAACAACCCTTCTTATCTGGGAAAACCTTATTCTTCCCGGGTCCTCGCTTGGATTGTTGTCGCCTTTTGCAATGCAGTACCATCCATTTTCATCATTTCCTATCTTTGCAACCCTGTGGATTATTGTCCCTTCTGCATATTCTGACTCATATGAGATTATGTCGCCTATTTTGATTTCATCCTCGCTTACTGGAACAATTTCAATAGCGTTTGAATTTTCATTGAGGACAGGCTCCATTGAATGTGTTGGAGTGAATGAAGCCCATTCAGCATTTTTTAGATTGATTATGATTTTATCATTGAAAACATAAATCTGGCTTTCAGAAATCCTGTCTGCTGGCGCCTGTTTTGTTATGGGCTCCCCTAAGAGCATCTCAATAAGAGTGTTTTTATCAGGTTCATCTGAGGATTTTGCAATTTCGGGATTAGGAAACCCTTCAAGCCCGATTTCAGATGATGTTAATTCAGAAGCAGAATCCCCTGCTGCAGAATAACCTCCCATGTAATACTCCTGCGACAGCTCAGAGTAAAGGCTGCTGCAGAACCATCCGAGCAGGAATACAAGCAGTGAAACCATTATCTGCATTTTCATAACTACTTAGGAGTAACTAATACTATTTAAATCTTTCGATATTTTAGTTACTTATTAGTAGTTATATATTGGTTGAAAAATGAAAGCAATAGATTAATGATAAATTAGATGAAAAAGAAGAAAAAAGGGAAATTCCTAATTTCCCTGGACCGGCGCTTCCTGCGCTGATTGGGAAGGGCTTCTTTCATATGCTTTAGATGGCTGGTTTTCCTTTATTGCATCTGCCCTCTCATTCGCCTCTGATTCTGCAATCATCTTTTTGATAATTCTTTTAACCTTTCCTGACTCGCGTTTCCTGTATCTTCCCGCATACTTGTTTTCGTCAATTGCGTAAATTACAGCCCTGAGCTCATCCCTCTCTTTTTGTGAAAGAGTTTCATGCATTCCTTTCCTGTAAAGCTCTTCCATTGCTTTAGCCCTTTCCTTCCATGTCCAAATCCTCTTTCCTTCAGCAACATCACCTGAAAAGCTCTCTGCAATTTCAGGTAAAGAGTAATGGCTGTCTCCTGCTGCAATCTTTTCTGCTGAAACCAGCGCCTTTTCAGAATTTATTTTGCTGATAAGCCCGCTTTCATTGCCTGAGTGCGCGCGGTAAAGCGCCCTTATTGCGCTTCTGTAATCCCTTCCTTCTTCCCGCTGAAGAGGATTTGCCGTGGTTTCATTGCTTACTCTCCCCTCAAGCCCTGAATGCGGATTTTCTCTGGAAGCATTCGAGCCAGCATACAATAATGACATCCTGTCCAATGCTGAAACATTCTTTTCAACTATCTGGGCAAGCCCTTTTATCTGCTCTCCAATGGATGAGGTGTATTTCTCCATTGCATTTTCAATGTATTTTCCTATTGAGCTTTCAAACTCGTTTTTCCTGCTCTCAAAATACCTGCCAATTCTTGAAGCGTATTCCTCAAAAGATGGAATTTCAGAATCTTTTCTCTCTCCTTCTCTTTCCTTTTTTTCAGAACCAAGAATTTTTCTCAACTTTTCAGATATTTTTCCTTCTCCAGGAGTTTCTTCCATTTCCTCATTGAAGATATCCCTAATCTTTCCGTAAACGAGGTTTTCGTGCCTTGTTTTAAGGGCTGGCTTATTGCTCTTTTTATGAGGATGCCCGCTTAATTCGCATATTTTTCTGCTTAATCCAGTTACTTCTCCTTTTTTAGAAGATGATTGTGCTTGAGTTTCTTTCTCTCTGTTATTATCAGCAATTTTGGAGTATTCCAGATGCTGCTCTGCCTGAAGGATTTTTTCAGCGATTTTATTTAGCTTTTTACCGCTATGCCCGGAAGTATTTTTATCCTGAAATTTATCAGCTTCCTTTCGTATTATCTCATCAATTCTTTGGATTTCCCTGCTTTCTGGCAGGGGGATTATGCTTTCTGAAAAATCTGACTTGATTTTGTCATATGAAATCTGAGCCCTGTTTCTATCTATTATCTTAAGTTCTGCAGTCTTTCCAGGTTTAGAGCCGTCATGCCCTGAATATTCAGAGAATACCACATCTTCAGCATTCAAATCAAGGATTAAAGGCTCATTTATTTCCAGAATAAGCCCTTTCTTCTTGTCTGGATAATTACTTCCTATAAATGATGATTCAAAGCATCTCAGCAATTGCTTAAGCTGGTTTTTTTCAATGCCAAATGCGTCTTTTTTCCCAATCTTATACCAGATTCCTGCAAGGTAATCTCCTGTCTTGTAATTTCCGCTCTCAATTCCATCTGCAATTTTTTCATAGTCAGAAAAGCAGCCTAAATGTATTGATGGGGAACTTTTTGAGTTAATGGTGTGAAAGGTTATGTCTGATATTACCCCCTCTTCATCTGCTATCAATGAGCCGTAGGAAAAAGCCATTCCCCCAGTCAGTTCATCAGAAAGTGCAGGATACATGCTCATCTTTACAAAAGCATTTTTTTCTATGTTCCACTTATTTAGAATATTATCGCAGCTTTCCTCCAAAGAGGGAGTGCTTCTAACTGGCAGTTCATTAGCGAGTATGCCTCTTAACTTGCTAACTCTTCTCTTTTCCGATGTTTTTCCGGTAAATCCGTTCATTTTTTTCTCCTTTTTCAATTATTAAGCATTTTATAGTTTAAAACATTAATCTCAGATTTTCCGCAAATCTTTCATATTGCATTTGCATGAAGAGATTGGGGAAGTGATGAATGCTGTGTAGAGCTCATAATCAGCTGATGAATCATAGTTTATGCTTTTTTTAGCTGCTTTCCCGCTCTCAAGCATCAGCGATGCCTCTCCTGCAAGAATGGAGCCTGCTATCATGTTTGAGATTACAACACTTGGCTCTTTTTCCTCTGATTCGCATGAATTCCTTTCCATTTTCCTCTTAGCCCATTCTTTAGCCATATTTTCAAGCCCCATCTGGCAGTTTATGCATGCGGTTTTCCCGGGGATGTAAGCCCTTACTGCTGAGGCAAACGGCTCTGTTCCCCCATCGAGGTAAGGTATCC
>JAPLZQ010000063.1 GCA_026394965.1 Candidatus Woesearchaeota archaeon | reverse complement strand
GATTTCCCTTATCTTCTCATCTGCACCTGAATTTATTGATATTATTACTGTTCTTTCTCCTTCCTTTTTTGCCCTGAATTTTTTAAGAATCAGAGATGAAACTTCATAAAGCTCTGCAAATGCAATTTCAGGGTTTTCCCCTGAAAAAACAAAAAGGTATTCCTGCATGGAAAATGAAAAATCAGGTTATGGTTAAATATGTTTGTGCTTTCCGGCATTTATTTTCAATATTGACAAAAAATATAAAGAGAGGGTGCCAAATCATGTAAGATGATGGGGCGCCCTGTTAAATCAGAAATAAGGGAAAGGATAATTGACATTTTATATGTGATAAAAGAGGCTTACGGCTATGAGATTTATCAGTATTACAAAAACCTCTTTCCAAAAATAACCATGCGCTCAATATATTACAATCTTGAAAAAGGAGTTGCGCTTGATGAGATTGAGATTTCCAGAACTGAAAAAACAGAAGGAAAATACAGCTGGGGAAATGTTTCTGAAAGGAATTATTACCGGCTTGGAAAAAATGCAATGGCAAACCCAGATGGAGAACTGATAAGAAAAATCAGCAGATTAAAGACGGAATTAAAAAAGAATTAAAAAAAAATTAATGGAAAAAATCATAAAATATGGACCGGCCGGGAATCGAATAATCCTTTAGAAAAGCATTAATGGAAAAACGCAAGTGCCATTTTTGCACAGCAAAATGGCACGGCAATACCGGCAGGATAAAATTCTTTCCTGCAGAACCCATAGAAATATGGACCGGCCGGGAATCGAACCCGGAGCCTCTGCCTTGCGGAGGCAGCGTTATACCGTTTAACTACCGGCCCGTTTGTATTTTAGAGTAATTCAGCGCTGTTTTTTTAATTTATCTGTTTTTTCCTTAATCTTCCTGAAGAATCCGAAAAGGGCGTATGCCTCGCTTTTTGACAGCATTGACTTTCCAATCACCCTTTTCCAGACAATCTTCTGGGTTTCCCTCTTCCTTGCATCTGAAAAAGGCAGAATTTTAATTGCCTTTCCTATTTCAGAAAGCAGCGCTTTCTTCTCCTCTTTCTTTGCATCAGGAATCCTCTTCTTTACCCTTCTTGAAAGCCCTGCCTTGGATATTTCATAGAGCACAACTGCAACTGAGTGCGAAAGGTTCATCACAGGATATTTTTCATAAGTTGGTATGGTGATTGCAAAGTCGCATTTTCTTATTTCAGAATTTGTAAGTCCTGAGCCCTCCCTTCCAAAGAGTATTGCAATATTGCTTTTGCTGTTTTTTCTTATTCTTTCAGAGGCCTCTTCAAGGGTTATTGGGGCTCTTATTATGTTTTTCTCTCCCCCGAATCTTGATGTTGTTGCGATAATGCAGTCAAAATCTGCTGGAATTCTCTTTTCTGCCTTTGCTTTTTTCAGGATGTCAAATGCGTGCTTGCTGACTTTTTTTGCCTCATCTCCAAGATAACTGCATTTGGGGTTCACAAGGATAAGCCTGAAAAAGCCGAAGTTTTTCATTGCCCTTGCAGCAGCGCCTATGTTTTTGGGGTTTTCTGGCTCCACTAAAACTATTGTTATCATTATTCTTGTTAAATCAGAAAGATTTAAATAAAAAGATTTGGTTTTTAAGTTATGAGGTGGTATTAATGGCGAGGGCAGACATTCCGCTTGCAATTATGGAAAAAATCGTGAAGGATGTTAATCCAAAAATCAGGGTTTCTGATGCTGCGAAATCTGCCATGTCTGACTTCATAGAGGAGGTTTCCAAGCAAATCGCAAGAAAATCCATAAGCTATGCTGAACACGCGGGCAGAGTTACCTTGAAGGATGTGGATGTGAAAAAGGTAAGGGAAGAAATGTCAAGAGTTCTCTTTATTTAGACAGTAACCTTCATGAAATCATATGCGCAGATTGTGTTTGCAAAGTAGTTCTGCGCCTCTTCCAAAATCTCGTCAGTTGACTTGTATCTCTGGCTGAAGTGCGTGAGTATAAGCTTCTTTGCGTTTCCGCCTGATGCAATCATTCCTGCGTCTTTTGCAGTCATGTGTGTGTATTCCTCTGCCTTCTCATCAAACCCAATTCCAAATGTGGCTTCAGATATCAGAACATCAGCATCCCTTGCAATAGAGAGGCAGCTGTTGCACTTGTTTGTGTCAGATATGTATCCAATGATAATTCCTTTCTGCATGTATGTTATCATTGACGGTGTTATCTTTTTGCCGTTGAAAACTATTGTTTTTCCTTCCTGAATCTCCCCGATGAGCGGCCCTTCTGAAAGCCCGAGTTTTTTTGCCTTTGCCATTTCAACTTTTCTTTTGTCCTTTTCCACAAACCTGAAGCCGAGGCACGGCACCTTGTGCTCAAGGGAATATGCCTCAAGGGAATACTCGCTGTTTTCAAAGAATTTTTTCTTCTTCACCTCAATTATTTCCAGGTCAAGCTTGTTGAGGAAGTAGAATGCCTTGAACAGGTGCTTTATGTTGCTCTTTGTGCCTTTTGGCCCGAATATCTGCAGTTTGGAGTCATAGCCGTTTGATGCAAGCGTCTGAAGCAATCCCGGAAGCCCAAGCACGTGGTCGCCGTGCCAGTGGCTCAAAAGAATTTTATTTATCCTGTTGGGATTTATCCCTGCAATCTTGAGCTGCCTCTGGGTTCCCTCCCCGCAGTCAAAGAGAATGCCTTCTGAATTGTGGCTGAAGAATATTGCCGAATGATTCCTTTCCTTTGTGGGGACCATACTTGATGTTCCCAAAAAAACTATTTCTGCCATGTCTTTTTTGTAGAGAGGAAGTGTATAAATATCTTTGTTTTTCTGCCAGAAATTTTTTAGAATCAGTCTTCTCTCATTATCAGGCAGTATGCATACGGAATCCCCGCTATTTCCCTGACCCTGCCTTTTTCAATCATGCCCTTCTTTACTGCGAATGAAATTGACTCTTTTCCAACTATATTTACGGTGTACGCCTTCCCTGCTGCATCAATGATTTCCTGTTCTGTTGCTTTTTCCCCACGGTAAAAATCCGCTGAAAGGTCAAGCTGCAGCCCGTTTTCCTCAAATTTTTTACCTGCGAGGGAATCATCTGACAGTGCAATTATGGACTTTCCTTCTGCCCTGTGAATTTTAAGAATCATTTTCCTTACTTCAGTGTTTCAACAGGATATCTTGCCCCGCACGCCTGGCACTTTAGAAATGTTGCTTCCTTTTCCTTTATGATAGATGTGTCTGGCCTCTTGCATTCCCTGCAGATTACAAATGTCTGGGCATACTGCTCTATCTTCTGGTTTATCATTTCCGCTGAAATCTTTCTTCCGATTATGAAACTGCTGCTGGTTATCTCTCCCGGAGTTGCAAGCTCCCTTAAAACGAATTTGAGAAGATGCTCCGGCTCCCTGCGCAGAGTGGTTGCTATTGCGTAAAAATTGCTTATTACTGTCCTGTTTCCCTGTATGTGCCCGACAACTTTTGGAATCTCGAACCTTTCTGATTTGAGAAGCGATTCAGGTATGTTTTTCCTTGCCCGCTCAAGCATATCTTCGTAATCCATGACTTTTGGGGCATCTCTCTCAATATTTAAAGGTTTCTAAAGAATCTGCTGCGTATTAAATTGCTTCAAATCAGAATTTTAATGCAAAATCGGCGATTATACTAAAGAAGAAATAGATTATTTGTTTGAATTATTCAAAAAAAAACTCTATCCGAACCATTTTCCGAGCCCTTCCTGCTTTTCCTTGTCTTTTCCGAAAACCCCTTCCACCCTTCTTTTGACAAGTTCAAGGCTGTGCTTGAGGTATTGGGGAACATTGTATTTTTTTGCTAGGCTGATGCTGGGTTCAAGGTATTTCAGGACAAATCCTTCTGAAACTGTGAAAATCAGCTTTCCTCCGCATTTTGTGCATATTCCTGAAAGGGGCGGCCTCCTGTATTTTGCGTTGCAGCTTACGCACCTGAACTGCTGCATTGAGAACTTTCTGAGGTTTCCTTTTATGTCTTTCATGAAATGCTTTTCAATCACAAGCCTTGCCACGTCAGATGCATTAACTGCCCTTATCATCTCTGCAAGCTGCATCTGCCCGATGAGCTTTTCTTCCATCGATGGTATTGTCTTGTATGCAGAGCATGTCACCCCTGAATTCATGCTTTTTACATCGTGGGTGAAATGCATGCCCTCATACTGCCTTTCTGTCCCTAAGCGCCCTGCAAGAGTATCCATCTTTACTGTTCCTGGCATCTGGTATTTTTCGCATGCCTCGTAGAACTCAAGGGGATATGAGCTTCCCACATCAAGCTTCTGCACCATGTCATCAACTTCTGCAGGAACTATTTTTGATGTTAAAACAAGGGGAGAATCCATTGTTCTTGAACCCCTCTTGTCTGGAAGATACTGCCTTGAAAAATTAATGAGCGCATCCATAAGAAGGATAACGCAGTTTTCATCTCCGTCGCAGTCTCTCCTTTGGGCTGCGTGCCACAGGGGATGCGCAAAACAGCCCTGCGTGTTTGAGAATCCGATTACCCGCCCTATTATTCCTGCAGAGATGTGCGGAGCAAGCCCTATTACAAGTGTTCCTATCAGGTCTTCCCTTGTCTTGAAATTGTAAAACGGCTTAAGCCCGTATAATGTTGAAAGCATTTCATCTACAAAATGTGATATTCTCAGAAGAACTTCATCTGCAGGCAGATCCATTGAGTACTGGGCTCCTGGAAGGATTATGTCCTGGGGCTTTATCTCAAGAAGCTGCTCTGGATTTTCAAGCTCTTTTCCGTAAATGTCCTTTTCATACCCGAGCTCCTTCATTTTTGCTATGGATGTTCCTATCTCTCCTGACCTGAAATGGGTTATCGGGAGTTCAGTCATGTCATATCTTGTTGTTCCGTCTTTGTTCACGTAAATCTCGTGCTTTGCCCGCAGGATTCCCTTTGCAAGATTCTCGGGAAGGTGGTTCTTGTTGGATGTCCCCCTTACTCCCTTTATGAGGTCAGGGAGGACTTTTATTCCCAATTTTGACATTGCAGAGCTCATATAGTGGTTTATGTCAATAATCTGCTTCTTGAAATGCAGTGCGTTTCCGTGCGGGCATGTTGGTTTTTCAATGTCTCCGCACTGCTCGCAGAAATAGAGCATTTTCGCCTTTTCGCCGCAGTTTTCACATACGGGAAATATTGTTTTGTTTCCGCATTTTGGGCATATGAATATCGGAAGCTCTGCAACAACGGTTTTCTTGTCCATTGCCTGTTGGAAGCTTCTCATCTTTCCGCCTTCTTCGCCTACTGGGAAGAGGGT
>JAPLZQ010000062.1 GCA_026394965.1 Candidatus Woesearchaeota archaeon | reverse complement strand
TCTCTTGTCATATTTCAGGATTAAATCTGTTTTTCCGCTTAAAATTCTTAGAAATATATTGTTAAATACATTCTCTCTAATAACTCACACCTCTTATTAATGATTTAATGTTTCAATAATTTAAAAATTAGTGTATTTTGCAGAATAATAATCTTAAATCTTTTGTTCAGATTCTGTTTTTCAGTTTCATATCTTTATCTCAATTCCCCTTATTGACTTCAAGTCCTTTATGGACTTTTCTGCGGGGAGTGCTGTCCTGAAGAGGCTCCAGAAAACTTTTATCAGCCAATCAATCCATTCCTTATCAGTTATCTCATAGAATGCGTATGTCTTGTTCTCTATCTCATCCTTGCTGTAATCTTCAGGGTTAAGGATTTCCTTGAACCTCACAAGCTCATCATCTATAACAAATGCCCTTAGCGGCTGCTCGCACTGCCGGATTTCAACCATGTCTTTACCAAGCTTGTGATTTATCTCAAGCATCTTAACAATGTTCTTGTAGCTTGCAATGTCAACCCTTGAAAGGATTTTTATCTGAACGCCCTTCCTTGCAATCTCCTCAAACACAGAAATGAGCTTTTCCTTGCCCTGGGAAAGGTTCGCCCAGGAAAAATTCCCGGAGAATATGAACACTTCTTTTTTTGCGCTTCTCAATATTCCTGCAATATCCTGCTTGACTGTTGTTGCTTCCTCGCCCTGCTGTTCAACAAAAGCGCTTCTCTTTTTTGAGTCTGCGAACTGGTAAATATTGAATGGCGAGAAATCTTCTTTTGTGCGCCCTGATTTTATCTGTTCAAAAAGCCTTTCCTGAACTTCTGATGAGTACATCTTTTCATTGCTGTTCCAGTAGACAATCTTCAGCGCGCCCCTTGTTCCCTTGCGGAATATTCTCACTGCAATTATTCCAGAGCGCTGGACAATCTGCTCAACATAGGAGTCAGCTGTTCTCCAGTTTTTGTGGATGAGAGACGCAATCTCGCTTATTGTGCACGGCTTTTTGTAGGCAAATTCTATTATCCTTTTTTCTGTATCTG
Organism: Candidatus Woesearchaeota archaeon; assembly: GCA_026394965.1. NCBI lineage: Archaea > Nanobdellati > Candidatus Woesearchaeota > Candidatus Woesearchaeota archaeon. Next base: position 2,923 of record JAPLZQ010000062.1, on the reverse strand, counting down.
AATCAAGCGGCATAAAAAATGAAAATCTTTTTTGTCTTATATACTTTTGCATTTTGATGATTCACTGTTGCATTAACAACATTAAATTTTATTCTCGGATAATCGTCGGATTAAGATAACCAGATACAACACCATGCCATTATTTTTCCAATAAAATATTTATCAAATGCAACTCTATTGTATTCCCTTACTTTTTTTGAGGTGATAGGATTGGTTTGCTGGAACAAGGATGCTGAGTCAGAGCTTAAGTTTTTGCTTGCAAAGAACCTGTGCCCGGGCTTGAACCCTCTTGAGAAGCACAGGGCTCTTGAACTGATAGATGAGCCGGTTTATTCTGATTTTGAGTGCTGGAAGTGCCCAGGAAAAAGGAAAAAGAAGGCGATTTATGACACAGGGCTGTGCAGGGAGCACGCATACTACAATCTTGTAATAAGAAGGTAATGATTCTAATATCTGGAAAACTTTAAAAACAAGGGAAAACTCTCCTTCTTAATGAAAGCGCAAAAATCAGATGAGGCAGATTCACAGTCAAAGATTGGGATAACCACAAAGAAGGCAGACGACCTTTCTGAGTGGTACAACCAGGTTGTCCTGAAAGCAGGACTTGCAGATTACTCCTCAATACGAGGATTCATGATAATAAAGCCCCTTGCCTATGCAATCTGGGAGAACATACAGAAAAGCTTTGATGCACGAATAAAAAAAGACGGGGTAAAGAACGCATACTTCCCTCTCCTGATACCGGAATCATTCTTCAAGAAAGAGGCAGAGCACGCAAAAGGATTCTCGCCCGAGGTTGCCTGGATTGCAAACAAGGATGAGGACTCTGGAGAACGGCTTGCAATAAGGCCGACTTCTGAGACAATAATCTGCGACTCATATGCAAAATGGGTGAGAAGCTACAGAGACCTTCCCATACGGCTCAACCAGTGGTGCAATGTCTTAAGATGGGAAGTCAAGGCGACAAAGCTGTTCTTAAGAACCAGGGAGTTCCTATGGCAGGAGGGGCACTGTATCTATGAGACAGCTGAGGAAGCAGAAAAAGAAACACTGCTCTACCTTAAGGAATACAAGTCATTAATAGAAAATGAGCTTGCAATACCTGTTCTTTACGGAAAGAAAACAGAAAGGGAGAAATTTGCAGGCGCAGTATACACTATGACTACAGCAGAGTTGAGTTCGTGGGCAAGGACAAGGAAAAGCACTTCCCTCATTACATCTCATGGGGAACAAGCACAAGAATGATTGGGGAAATAGTCATGGTGCACGGAGACGACAAGGGGCTTGTGATGCCTCCAAGAGTTGCTCCCCAGCAGATTGTAATAGTTCCAATACTTTTTGGAGACGAGAAAAAAGACGGCCCGGTTCTATCTGAGGCAGAGAGAATAAGAAAAGAGCTTGCTACTCACTTCAGCGTTGAGATAGACGCAAGAACAGAGTACAGCGCAGGATGGAAATTCAATCAGTGGGAAATGAAAGGCGTTCCTTTAAGGATTGAAATCGGACCACGCGACGTCGCAAAAGGCGAATGCGTTTTTGTAAAGAGAAACACAGGGGAAAAGATTTCAGTAAAGGCATCTGAGATAAGGGAAAAAGCCAAGGAAACACTTGAAAATATCCAAAATGAGATGTTTGAGAAGGCAAAGAAATTCCTGTATGACAACATTGAAAATGTTTCAACAATCGCTGAGCTCAAGAAGGCAATAGCGCATCATAAGATGGCGAAAGCGCCTTTCTGCGGAAGGCCTGAATGCGAGGATGCAATAAAGTCAGGGATTGAAGGGATGACAACAAGGTGCATCGCCCCTGACGAAAAGCCAGTGCATTCTGCAAAGTGCATTGGGTGCGGCAAGGAAGCAAAAGAGCTCGTATACTTCGCAAAGAACTACTGAAATTTATTTTTTTATTGAATTCTTAAATATCTCAAGAGCATTAATTCTTTTTCCCTAATTATTATTAACTAATTAGTAGTTAAAAAAACAACAGTTTTTTAAATTCAAAGCCATTTTCTCCAATTCAGGTGCTATTCAATGATACTTGAGTTTTTCAGGGAATGCTTTAAGGGATTCTGGAACCTGGTGTGGGGGCTTGAGCCAGAGGAGCTTGTAATCTACGCATTCAGGGAGAGCAACAGGAACTTTCTTCTTAGGGGAACAAAGCTCGGCTTTATCGCAAGGATTCTCCTCTTTTCGCTTCCGTTTTTCTTTCTGAGAATATTCATTCCCAATCCTGCTCTTTCGATTCTCGCTCTTGTTCTTGCCTTTGCAGTTCTTGCATTGCTTTCTCTTGCTGGTTACTTCTACTTCATCGCAATAAACCGGCTCGCACGCAGCAATAGAATGGGCGGGATATTCATTTCTGTAATACTGCTTTTCCTTCTTATTCTGATACTCTGAATTTTTTTTCCAAATCTTCTCAGCAATATTTATAAAGTTCCTGCAATGCATCATTTAAGTTTGGAAAGATGCAATCCTATTCCCTGAAATCAAAGCAGAAGAAAAAGAGCGAGCAGTCTTCAGTTTCTTCTGGGAGAAGCGCACTTAATGAAAGGCTCGCTTTTGAGGCGGTCTCAAGGGAGATTCAGGTTTTAAGACTGCGGGAAATTCTTGTGCTTTCAGGATTTATTCTCGGAGCAGCAGGATTAAGGGCTACAATGCAGTTTCTTCCGAGCGTTGAGCCCCTGACTTTCTTTGCTATGCTTTCAGGCTTTCTTTTCGGGAAGAAAAAGGGCTTCATTGCAGGCGCTTCATCATTATACCTTTCAAATTTCCTTGTTTTCGGCGGACAGGGGCCCTGGACTTTATTCCAGGCATTGGGCTTCGGAATAGCCGGATTCCTGGGTGGATTTCTTAAGGGAAATCCCGGAAGGATTGGGAAGGCTGCGCTTTTTGCAAAGGTAATTTTCATTTCCTTCATCTCAACA